>CAVEFW010000062.1:0-7255 GCA_963615035.1 Phocaeicola dorei | reverse complement strand
TTTATTAGTCGTTCCACATCTCAGGACGCACGAGCGTGGGGTCGGGCACGCGATTGGGGAAGTAATCTTCGCACCCGCCCTCGCGATATACATCCGCCGTGCAACAATGCAAACCGCCACCGAAAGGATAGGCATCGCGCAAATCGCAAGGAATCACGTTCATGCCGAGTTTATCCATCTGCTCCATCTGATATTTCTCAGATGCTTCCACTACTACTGTTTTCGGATCCAGCACCAAGCAATTCATAGAAAGCCACACACTCGAATAGCAAAGCTCTGGTGGTTCTGTGTGTGCGGGCTTAGCAGCTTCGACAATTTGCCAATCATTCGCTTCAAAGATTGCACGCTGCTCTTCAGGCAAGGGGCGCACAGGGTTGTTGATTATAAGGCCTGGACGCAGTGGCACAAATGTGGCATCGATATGAATAGGATAAGGGTCACCAGGGAAGTTCACTGCATGGATGCGCAGGTCAGGATAATAACGCTGCATCCAATCCATGGCTGCACGGTTAGTGGTAAGACCATGTTGCACAAATATGTCGCGACCCATGCGCATCCAATCGGCCGCATCCCACATGGGCTCTACCTCGGTAGTAACAAAGTCTTTAGCAGCCGTGCGCTCAAGGCGCTCTTCCAAAGAGATGCTCTCATCATAATAGTTGTGCTTGTAACTTTTATCTGTCAAGCGCGGGCGAGGAGCTTGTGTCCACTTAAACTCGGGGTCTTCCTCGAAATATTTTTCCATCAGTGGCCAGTAGGCCAAATATTCAAAGTAACGACATCTAAAGCTTTGCGCTGCCGCCATGATTTCGTTGCCCACCGTGAGCAACACATCGCGTGGAGGCATGCATCCCATCATAGAATCGTTTGTGAAATCGGGCGTTGCAATTTTTTGGTTCCATTGCAAAGGAGTGGGACGGTCAACTTTAATGCCGCGATCTTCCAAAATTTTCACTAGGCGATCGAGTGCTTCGTTGCCCTTTTCCACCGTGCGCAAGGGGCGCAACCCCCACATGCCACGCATATCTGAATCAACAGGCACTTTTTCAGATGTGGCAGGTTCTTCGGGCGGAATCATGCCGTTGTCACATCTGCCTACAATTACATGCTTAAGCGGATCCCAGTCGTTCCATGAATTAACAATCTTCGTCATTGGTTAACCCTTTCTTGTTCAACGTTGTAATAAAAGATGTTCTGCCTTGATATGAGCAAACAAGACATCACACAAACACGTGAAATTTTACACCTAAACGAGCAAAAGTTATAGATGAAATGTTACGGGATCGCGCTACTTTAATACGCGCCTTAATTGACAAACTCAATGCAGGTTTGTGGGCATTTAGTCTGTCATAGGTTGCTATTGCATTTATGCAATAGCAAATCTGATGACCTTTTGGTCTGAAGACTTGCTCTTTTTTCTTACAACAATTACTCTTTACCCTCTTGTTTGTGAATTGCCTTCCGCCTAGAAAGGCGGTGAAATTATGGCTCGGGCAAAACACTTTGAACATTTCACATTAGAAGATCGCAAAGAAATAGAAAACGGCGTTGTCGAGGGTCGGACAATAAAGCATATTGCAGAAGTTCTTGATGTAGATCCGACAAGCATATCCCGTGAACTCAAGCGTAACCGACGCTGTGATGGCAAATCAATATCATCATTCACTTCACGTACTGATTGTGTTCATCGAAAGACCTGCAAACGCAAGCACCTATGTAGCAACAAGTGCGCTAAAAGGTGTGCATCATGCTTTAAGGGCTGTCACAAGCTACATTGTGATAGTTATGAGACACAACACTGCAAACGCACAACAAGAGCACCTTATGTTTGCAATGGCTGCTCTGAGCGTCACAAATGTCCCCTTGAGCGCTGGACATATTCTGCTAAGGCTGCACAGGCTCAAGCTGATAGTCGCCTTGTAAACACTCGTGTTGGCATAGATCTTACGGGCAAAGAAATGCGCCTTTTAGCAGATACCGTAAAAGCAGGGCTTAAGCTTGGACAATCCGTTCATCATATTTTTGCAAGTCACCCCAACCTTCCTTGTACCGAACGTTCGTTTTATCGTTATGTGGAAGCCGAGGCAATTGATGTGCGTAAGATGGATTTACCGAAAAAGGTTAAGTACAAAAAACGCAACAAAAAGAAAGTAAGTCGCCACGAAAAAGAATTCTATGACGGACGGACATATGCTGACTACTTATCACTGGAAGAAGAAAGACGCGCACGCACAGTAGAGATAGATTGCGTAGAAGGCATCCAAAAAGATGCTCAAGCAATTCTTACCCTACACTTTATCTCTTTGCGCTTCCAAATATATATCCTGCTTAAAAAGAAGGATTCAGAGCATGTGGTGGCAGCACTTGACTGGATTGAATTTCTTTGTGGTAAAGAAACCTTTAAAAAAATCTTTGGACTCTTGTTGGCAGATCGAGGTTCAGAGTTTGATGATATTGCGGGCATAGAAAAGGATGATCGTTGTGATGTTTACTATACAGATCCTCAGCGTCCAGACCAAAAAGGAGGCTGTGAGAAAAATCACGTCGAGCTTCGAAAAATCATCCCTAAAGGAACTTCAATAGATGAATTGAAGCTCGACGCGTGGCTGGTTGCAGGAATCTGCTCACATGCAAACTCAAGCTTAAGACTTGCAATTGGTGACGCATGTCCCATGGCACTTGCTAAAACAGCACTTCCCAAAGAGCTGCTTGACGGTCTAGGACTTGAGTTGATCGCACCTGAAAAGGTCGAAACAAAACCAAGCATAATAGAACACTTGCGAGCGATTCGAGACAACAGCTAGCAGCAACAAGAACATAAACCATTAAGGCGGAACGAGCAAGCACAAACAAAATAAAAAAAATAACCTGCATTAAGTCTGTCAGAAAAATTGGCAGGCTCACCTTGGTGTGTCTTCTTTTGCCCTAAAAAAGACTTAAAAATGCATTTACCTTGCCAAACTCAATGAAGTAACACATAAAACATGCCTGATAAACTGCACTAAATCTGACAGCTGCATTTACCTTGCCGAACCTGCATTGAGTTTGTCAATTAAGGCGTAAACCAGCCTCAAAAATCCAAAAAATAAATTATTGCACACATCTTTCTTTTCCGCTATCATTCATCAACGCGCTAG
Source organism: Phocaeicola dorei (assembly GCA_963615035.1). Lineage (GTDB taxonomy): Bacteria > Actinomycetota > Coriobacteriia > Coriobacteriales > Eggerthellaceae > CAVEFW01. The sequence continues at coordinate 4,118 of CAVEFW010000062.1, read as the reverse complement.
CGCGCATGAACGTGGCTCCGTCGTCTAGCGGTTTAGGACGCCGCCCTCTCAAGGCGGGGGTCGCGGGTTCGAATCCCGTCGGAGCTACCATTTTTTTTCCTGCGGTTTTACGCCTTTCCCAACTCTTATAAAACATCAAATTTTTTGGTTTCATTTGATTCCAGATTGTGAATATGACACCAAATTTCTGTTTGTTAATTTCAAAAATTTATTCCAAGACAAAAAGACAAAAAACACATGTGAGTCATCTTTTACATTTAGTTTAAAATGACACACATGGATAACAACAAAGACACAAATCACGGTTCACAAAAAAACAAGATAGAGCGCCTGAAGGGTGAGCTTAGCCATGTTCCCGCGCTGCCGGGTGTTTATCTGTGGAAAGACGCAGATGGCAACGTGATATATGTGGGAAAAGCCAAGCAGCTTCGCGCGCGCATGCGCCAATATGTAAACTTTCAAGACGAGAGAGCAAAAATTCCCTTGCTCGTAGAACAGATTAAATCGTTTGACTATATCGTTGTGGAAAACGAACACGAGGCTTTGGTGCTAGAGCACACGCTCATCAACCAATATTCCCCATTTTTCAACGCGGATTTCAAAGACGACAAAACTTATCCTTTTATTGCGATCACAAAAGATAGCACGTTTCCCGCCATTAAATATACTCGCGAAAAACACAGAAGCAACGTGAAATATTTTGGTCCTTTTACCGAAAGTCGCGCCGCTCGTGAAATGGTTGACATCGCCAGACGAGTGGTGCCTGTGTGTGCTGCGAGTTGTGAGACATGGCGCAGGCTTGACAAAAAACTGCGCGCCGCAAAAAAACAAGATGACAAGCGTCTTGAGCAAATCAAGAGCAAAAATCAAGCAAATAAACAAAACGACGAACAAAATCACTTAAACAAAAGCGCAGACCAAGCGCAAAGAGGTGCCAGTTATGCGCATAATCAGGCACTCGAAGCACTGAAGAGTGAGCGGCCTTGTTTTGATTGTCATGTTGAGCTTTCTCCTGGTGTGTGTTGCGGAAAGATAACGCCTGAGGAATATAAGAAGAACATAGCTCGCATAGAGCGTTTTTTGGCAGGAAACCACAACGAATTTATAAACGATTTAGAAAAGAAAATGAAGGCTGCCGCCGAAAATTTAGATTTCGAGCGCGCGGCTCGCATAAAATCACGCATAGATGTTATAAATTCGCTTTCCCAGATGCAACACGTTGTGTCGACCCACAATTTATGCGCCGATGTTATAGGCATATACCGCGAATTTGACATTGCGGGGGTTACAGTTTTAATGGTGCGCGAAGGTCGTGTTATAACTTCAAACGAATTTATATTGAATAAAGGCACAAACGTGCCAGATGCCGATTTAACACATAACTTTTTGCTCCGATATTACGAAACCACTACTAATTTTCCCCATATTGTTATCATGGACAGCATTCCCGAAGATGCAGATGCCATGAGCGATTGGTTGACCGAGAGACTAAATAGCGCCCATGGTGCGCGTGTTCGCTTTTTCAAACCTGAGCGAGGAGAGCGGCTGGATTTATTGAAGATGGCGCAAAAAAATGCCAAACATGCGCTTTTGCGCTATAAGGTGCGAAACAACTATGACGACAAGCGCATAAATAAAGCACTTTTGCAACTTGAAAGCGCACTTGCTCTAGATCGTGCTCCTTTGCGCATAGAGTGCTTCGACATTTCAACGATACATGGCTCTTATACGGTTGCATCTATGGTGGTGTTTACCAATGGCGCACCCGACAAAAATCAGTATAGACGCTTTAAGATTAAGACACCACTAGACGAAGCGAACGATTTTTTGTGTATGGCTGAAGTGATGCAGAGGCGATATTCGCCCGAAAAAATGGAAGATAGCAAATTTGGATCAAAGCCCGACCTTATAATTTTGGACGGTGGAAAACCACAGCTTAGTGCAGCGTTGAAAATGTTTGAGGAGATGGACATAAGTAATATAGCTATTTGCGGTTTGGCAAAACGAGATGAAGAGTTGTTTGTTTCTTGGAATGATGATGCGCCTATAGTTTTGCCAAGTGGGAGTGAGAGTTTATATTTGGTGAAACAGATAAGAGACGAAGCGCACAGATTTGCCATCACATATCACAGGCAACTTCGGCAAAAGGGCATGACGAAGAGCATCCTCGATGAAGTTGCGGGGTTGGGGCCCGTCAGAAAAAAAGCGATTTTGAAGCATTTCAAGAGTTTTAAGAATTTGCGACAAGCGAGCTTAGACGAGATAAAGGCAGCAAAAGTTTTGCCGCTTGAAGTGGCAAACGAACTTTTCACCGTGTTGCAGCAATATAATAAAGACAAGCGTGGAAACGAGCAAAGTTAGAGAGGTCAAACTTATGGAAGATAAAAAAGGCAGCAAAAACCTCACGAGTGCCGAAACTAGCACAGACACACAAGATGTGCCCGACACCAGCGTTGATGACACCAGCGTTGATATGTCGCCGAGCAATTTAACTAACAAAGAAATAAGCGAGATTACGAATAATATGCCTGAACTCGTTATATTGACAGGCATGAGCGGGGCTGGCAGAACAGAAGCCATGCATGTTTTCGAAGACTTGGGTTATTTTTGCATAGACAATTTGCCTTCCAGTTTGATAGGCGAGGTCATAAAACTGACAGATCTGCCAGGGCAATCGCATGGGGCGCCTCGGGTGGCAGTGGTGTGTGATGCGCGCAATCGAACATATTTCGACGACTTGAAAGGCGAGCTGGACAAACTGCGCAAACAAGGCGTTGATTATCGCATCGTGTTTTTGGAAGCCAACGACGAAAAGCTCATAGCGCGTTATAAATCCAGCAGGCGCAGGCACCCTTTGTGTGAAGACGGCATGACTATAGTTCAAGGCATTCAACGCGAAAGAAGCTTGCTGTATGACATTCGAGAAAATGCGCATCACATAATAGACACAACCGATATGTTGCCGCAAAAGTTGCGCACTCATCTGCGAGAGTTGTTTGCAACACACGAAGCGCGCGAGGGCATGTCTGTGTCGGTGTATAGTTTTGGGTTCAAACATGGTGCTGCCCTTGATGCCGACATCGTTATGGACGTTCGTTTCTTGCCAAACCCCTATTGGAACCCCGAGCTGCGCAAATATACGGGGCTGGACGCGCCTGTGCGCGACTTTGTCATGTTCAACGTGCAGACAGAAGAATTTCTGGAAAAATGGAAATCGTTGCTAGACACTGTTATGCCTGGATATGTCGAGGAAGGAAAACAACAACTCGCCATCGCTATTGGGTGCACAGGCGGACAACACAGAAGTGTGGCACTGGCTGAAGCCACAGGGCTATATTTGCGAACGCATGGATATCGCACAAGCATAGCTCACAGAGATTTGAAGCTTTCAGGGAAATAGACTGGTGCTTGGCTAGGGTAGGGTGTTTGTTTGATTGCGTGGTTGCGCGTTTATTTGTTGCGCGAAACATAGCGTCTTTAACGACGTTAGCACTTACAATTCCGCCAGCAGCTTTTCATAGCGCTTGCCTACGGCTTGCAAAGTGATGGTGCGAGCGTGAGTTAAGTTCGCGCTTGCGCTTGTGTTTTTGCTAGTGCCCGCGCTTTCGCCTAAAGCAATTTCAACGCTTAGATATTCATCTGGCATGCAGCCAGGAAATTTATCCCACCACTCGATCACGCTTACGCCATCTGAATAAACAACCTCGTAAAACGCAATATCTTCAAGTTCGTCTGGAGAATTCAGACGATATAGGTCAAAGTGATTAAGGGACAAAACGCCTGAGTGATATTCCAACAAAATGTTGAACGTGGGGCTAGTAATAGGCTCTTTTATTGAAAGGCCAGCCCCAACACCTTGTGCAAATTGCGTTTTGCCAGCACCTAAACAACCTTTAAGCAAAACCACATCACCAGGCTCTAAGTGTTGCGCCAAGTTTTTGGCAAATGCTTTCGTCTCGTCTTGTGCATAAGTGGTGATCGTCGCTTTGTTTTTGCTTAGATTTTCCATGTTTTGCTCGCAAGTTAAGTTGTATCGAATGCAAGAAGCGCACTTTCCAAAAGCCCTGTCAGGCTAAAAAAGCCCTGATATCTTGCCAGTTTCATCTACGTCTATATTA
>CAVEFW010000061.1:0-5078 GCA_963615035.1 Phocaeicola dorei | reverse complement strand
GTTTTTTTGCCCTTTGAGTTGCGGGCAGCCTTTTTTTTGGCAACCTCTTTGGCAGCGGTTTTCTTTTTGGCAACCTCTTTGGCTGCGGTGTTTTTTTCGCCAACCCCCACGGCGAAGGCTTTCTTTTCGTCAACCTTTGCAGCAGCAAACTTTTCTTCATCTGCCACATCAGCGGCTTTTTCAATTTGTTTACTAACATAATCATAAAACGTCAGATAATCTGTCAAGTTTCGATAGCGCAAAGATTCCATGTTCATATGGATAATCTGAGATTTTGATACGCCTTGTTTTGTTAGATAGTCATGAAACAAATCCAGCAAGGAAGATTTCCCGCAACGCCTAATGCCAGTGACAATTTTTACTAGGTCAACATCTTTGCTTTGAATTAGTTGGTCTAAATATTGAGGTCTTTCAATCAGCTCTGTCATAATAAACCTCCCAGAAATTTCTTGTTAAGTCTGCTGTTAAAGCTAGCAGTCTGCCGCTAAAACTATCAGCCTGCTGTTAAAGCTAGCAATTCAATAAATCTGATGCTGTAAGAAGTCTTATATATTTTTTAGTTTATTATATCCGAAAAATGCAAGAAAGCGAAAGTTTTGGAAATAAAGGTCTGAAACTTCTATTATTAAGTTAATTCTCAACCTCATCCGAACGAGCGGGGGAGTGGAGAGGGTGTGGAGGGGTGCCGACAAAAACTTGCACAAATTACAAATATAAAATTTTTGTAATTTAGAGAATATGTTTTATTATAGAGCCATCGAGTATTTCTACCTAGATGGTAGTGTTTATATAGAATTTTTGAAAAGCACGATTGTTTTTAACTGCGTTTACTAATTGCGTTTAGCAACAAGCACAAATAAATATCTGTATCTACACTTATGCTGTTATATGGTTTTGCATACTCGCACCTGCCTTTTGCAGGTGTTTTTTGTGTATATTTATGCATTGAATAAAACCTTGAGGAGGGTTATATGGAAATTGTTTTTTTGATTGTGGGGCTTTTAGTCGGGGCCGTTTTGGCATATGTGATAGCTCGTTTTTTGGTTACTTCGCAAACTAAACGCGCAAACGATGAAGCCGAAAAGAAAACTTTCGAGGCCGAAAGCAAGTTGAAGTCTGCAAACTTGGAAGCTAAAACTATTGCAGAAAAGGCACAAAGTGAATATGAAAGCAAGGTGAGCGAGGCAAAGCGCGAGGCTGAATCTTTGAAAAAAGAGGCCATCATCGAAGCCAAAGATGAAATCTTTCAGATGAAAAAAGAAGCGGAAGATGAAAGCCGCGAGAGAATGAGCGAGGTGAGAAGTGCCGAGGGTCGCATTACACAGCGCGAAGAGTTGCTGGATAGGCGAACTGAGACGCTTGATTCGCGTGAAGAGGAGCTTAGCAACACGCAAGAAGAACTGAATTCTAGAGAAGAAAAATTGCAAGAGGCGGAAAGCGAAGTGAATTGCCGCTTGGAAAAAGTGGCAGGAATGACATCTGAGCAAGCAAAAGAAGAGTTGCTTGAAAACTTGAGGGGCGAGATTGTTCACGAATCGGCAGAGATAATCAAAAGCTCTGAAGAACGCACAAAAACAGAAGCCAACAAACGCGCTCGTCAGATTTTATCTGTTGCAATTCAGCGCGTTGCGGCAGATCATTCCGCTGAAAGCACTGTTACCACCGTGTCGCTCACAAACGACGAAATTAAGGGCAGGATTATCGGCAGGGAAGGCAGAAACATTCGTTCTATCGAGCAAACCACAGGCGTTGATTTGTTGATAGACGACACTCCAGAGTGTGTGACCATTTCTTGTTTTGACCCTGTGCGTCGTGAAATTGCGCGTGTTACGTTGGAAAACTTGATTGCAGATGGGCGCATTCACCCAGCACGCATTGAAGAGACTTATAAAAAGGCTGTTGAATTTGTTGATCAGCGCGTTCAAGAGGCTGGCGAGCAAGCCACGTTTGATGTGGGCATTCACGATTTGCACCCCGAGCTTGTAAAGACCATCGGCAAGTTGCGCTATAGAACATCGTTTGGGCAAAACGTGTTGAATCACTCGCTTGAAGTGGCATATATTGCAGGTGTTATGGCAAGTGAGCTGGGGCTAGACCCCATTCCTGCAAAGCGTGCTGGCCTTTTGCACGATATAGGAAAAGCGATAGATCACGACATAGATGGCTCGCACGCTGTGATTGGCGCCGACCTTGCGCGAAGATTTGACGAAGATGACGAGATTGTTCATGCAATCGAGGCGCACCACAACGACGTTGAGCCAAACAGCGTGATAGACGTTTTAGTGCAAGCATCAGATGCTGTGTCTAGCGCGCGCCCTGGTGCAAGGCGTGAAACTTTGGATGCGTATATCAAGCGCCTAGAAAAGTTGGAAGAGATAGCAAACGCACACGATGGGGTAGAGCGAACTTACGCCATTCAGGCTGGCAGAGAGCTTCGCGTGATGGTGAAACCAGAGGTGGTGGACGAAGCATCCATCACAGTGTTGGCGCACGATATAGCAAAAACGATTGAAGCTGAGATGAAGTATCCAGGACAGATAAAAGTCATGGTTATTCGCGAAACACGCGCAGAAGACGTAGCGAATTAGTTTGTTGGATTTGTTGGTTGACCTGCGAGGTGCGTGATTGATTTTGCGTGTCGCGTGATTGATATAACTCATTGCCATGACTAATGAAAAACAACAAGATTTATCGCAGTTTTTAGATGAAGTGTGCAAAGATTCCAGACTGCGTGTTGAAGAAGATTTGGGTTGTGGGTTTGTGCGCCTTAAGAGTGCTGAGGCAGAGCGCAGGCAGGCAGCACAAGATATAAGGTGCGTTGAAGACGCCCTGATAGAGATGTTGCGCAATTCGCGCGACGCTGGTGCTAAAAACATATTTGTTGCAACGTGTAAGCATGAAAACTCAAAACACGAAAACGCAAAGCACGAAAACATTCGCGAAATAGTTGTGATAGATGATGGGTGCGGTGTGCCAGAGCACTTAACGAGCGCAATATTTGATGCGCGTGTAACATCGAAGCTCGACACATTTCACGAGGACAAGTGGGGAGTGCATGGCAGAGGCATGGCACTTTATTCCATTTCTCAAAACTCGAGCGATGCGCGGGTGGTGGCGAGTGCGCAAAATTTAGGTACTTCTATATATGCAAAGTTTGACTTAAACAAACTTCCTGAAAAAAAAGATCAATCAACACCTCCCACATTTATATTGGGAGATGAAGGCAGATTTTTGATAAGAGGCCCGCACAACATCACACGCACAGCAACTGAATTTGCGCTTGAGCATCGAAACATTTTAAGCGTATACGTCGGCAGCCCTGCAGAAATTGCCGCTGCACTATATTTTTACGCTAGATCTGCGCTTACACCCGCAGCCAAGCTGTTTTTTGATAACTTAGACGATGTTGAAATCATCAAACGCCTTGCATATGCACGAACGCCTGAAGAATTTTCAGACATAGCTTCAAGTTTGGGGTTAGATGTTTCGGCGCGTGGAGCTAGGCGAATTCAAAATGGCGAGATTAAAACACCTGCGTCTTTGTGGGATATTGTGAGCGAAAATGTTAAAAGTCTTGTGGGCGCGGGGGGAGATAGAGGCGATGCAAAAGCAACGAAAAAGAAAAACCAGGTGGGAGAAAAAACAGGCAACAAAATATCGCCTGAGCAATTTCGGGAAATAAAGCGTGTTCATATATCTAAAGAACACGCAGATGATTTGGCCAGAGCCACTAAACGTGCATATTCCAAAATAGCAGACAGCTATTATTTAGATAGGAATGTTAACGTGGATGTTAAATGTGTGCCAGGTTACATAAAAATAAGCATTCCACTGATAGAATCGGGGTGAGTTTGCGCATCGCATTTATGAGTTGTTGTAATTATATAAAGATTGGGTGCAATGTGCCTTTTGTTATATAATCTGCAACAATTTTTGCTAAAGCGACACTAAAGACGCAAGCGCACGAAAACGTAGGTGTATGTAAAACGCAGACGCGCGAGCACTTGAATGCATGAACGCACGAAAGCGCAAATGCGCGAAAAATTTAGTGCGCGAAAATGAAAAACGCAAACACACGAAAACATGAAATAAATTAAAGACAAACGAAACATAAACAAAGACAGGATAAAAATTGAGTAGCACAACACAAGAATTTACAAATGACACAAGTTCAAAACAATCAAACGCGCCAAAAAAAGCCCCCGATTTGTTGAAGGTGTCTTCAAAATCTTCCCCCGCATCTGTGGCTGGCGCGATTGCAGGCATGATCAAAGACGGCGCACACGTAGAAATTCAATCTGTTGGCGCTGGTGCCGTTAATCAGGCGGTAAAAGCAATAGCAATTTCTAGAGGGTTTCTATCTCCAGTTGGCATAGAGGTGGTTTGTTTTCCATATTTTTCAGACATCGTGATAAATGGAGAAACACGCACAGCAATTCGTTTCAGAGTTGAACCTAAAACGCCTGCTGGCAAAGACGCGCAATCTTTGGCGCCACAAGACACGCTTCAAACAACTCCTAATAATAATTGCTAGTGGAGGGCGTGTTGTGGAGCGCCTATTTTCAGATCTCACATTTAACATAGTTACTTTCGGTTGCCAGATGAACAAACACGACTCCGAGCGTGTTTGCGGAATGCTTGAGGGTCTTGGCTCCAAAAGCGTGAGCACAATCGAGGAAGCCGATATCGTTGTATTCATGACGTGTTGTGTGCGCAAGGCGGCAGATGAACGTTTGTATGGGCAGGTGGCTTCGATGAAAAACGTGCCGCTGCGCAAAGCCTCGCCGCTATCTAGGCGTTGTGTGTGTGTTGGGGGGTGCATAGGTCAGCGCGACGGAGAAAAAATTACCGAGAGCTTAAAGCACGTTGATGTTGTTTTTGGCACGCAGAATATAGATAGTTTGCCGAAGTTGATTTGTGAGTCGGTTACAGAGTCAGACTATGTGGTTGAAACGTTTGACAACACAAATAAATTTTCAACGAGCTTGCCCACTCACAGGGAACACGCCTGGGCTGCATGGTTGCCCATCACCACGGGCTGCGACAATTTTTGCACCTATTGCATTGTGCCATATGTG
>CAVEFW010000060.1:0-2203 GCA_963615035.1 Phocaeicola dorei | reverse complement strand
GCACTTGCCCGCGCATGTTGGCAAGCTCAGCTTCACTGCCATCTATGGGCTGTCCGCCGCCGCCCGCGCACCCGCCAGGACACGCCATCACCTCGACAAAGTCATAGTGCACACCGCCCGAATCGAGTGCTTCCAATAATTTATCGGTGTTCGCGAGCCCGTGCACAACCGCGCACCTAAGTTTTTTGCCGCCTAAGTCAAATTCGGCTTCGCTCCATTTTTCGTGAGACGAGGGCTCAAACACAAACGCGTCTGGGTCGGGATTTTTGCCTGTAATCAAGTATGCAGCACTGCGAAGAGCCGCTTGCATCACGCCACCTGTTCTGCCGAAAATCACACCTGCACCTGTGGCAACACCCAGCGGATTGTCAAGCGGAACATCATCGAGCGCAAAAGGGTTTATGCCCGCGTGTTTCACCATGCGCGCAAATTCGCGGGTGGTAAGGCTTGCGTCCATATCTGGCACGCCTTCATTTGATGACATTTCAGGCCACGTGATTTCTCTTTTCTTTGCAGTGCAAGGCATGAGCGCCACACTATAGATTTTTTCAGGCGCAATATTATTGTTTTTCGCCCACCAAGTTTTCAACACGCTGCCAAACATCTGCATGGGGCTTTTCGCACTCGAGAGATGCACGGCCGCCCGCGGGTGTTTATTTATTGCATGTTGCACCCAACCAGGACAACAACTTGTGAAAAGCGGAAGCATTTCAGCATCTCCGCTCTTCACGATTTCTATGAGCTCTGTGCCTTCTTCCATGATGGTGAGATCTGCCGCAAAAGATGTGTCGAATACGTAATCTACGCCCATTTTTTTCAAACACGCGCACATGCGCTCTGCGGAAAGCTCGCCTGCGTCTGCGCCAAAGGTGCTTGCCCACGCGGTGCGCGTGGCAGGTGCAATTTGCACGACCGTGGTAATTTCTGGGTCGCGCACCGCACGCATAAATTCGCGTGTGTCATCGCGCTCTGTGAGTGCTGCGGTGGGGCAATGAGTAATGCATTGACCGCACGCGATGCAGCCAGCAGCGGGCATCTTCTTTTTTTGCGCCACGCCTATGCGCGCATGAGAGCCCGTGCCCTCAAATTCCCACACATCCAATGCTTGGAATTGAGAGCACGCGGACACACATCTGCCGCATTGCACACATTTTTCTGCAGTGCGCTGAATGGTGGCACAAGGCGACCATTTGCTTCGCTGACCATGTCGCACCATATCAAAATAGCCAGGCGTTTTCACGTCTATGTCATACATCTGCACCAAGCGACGAAGGATGCAGGTGTCATCTCCCCTGTTGCAATTCACGCAGTCAAACGTGTGCATAGAACATATGAGTTCAAGGTTTGTCTTGCGTGCACTTCGCACGCGTGGTGTGTCTGTGTGCACCACCATGCCGTCTGTGGCGGGCGTGTTACACGCAGCGCACAAACGCTCCTGCCCCTCAACTTCCACCACGCACACACGGCACGCGCCTATTTCATTTAAGTTATCAAAATAGCAAAGCGTAGGGATGAATATGTTTGCCGCGCGTGCAGCTTGCAAAATGGTGAAATTTGCTGGCACACTAATGGTTTCTTTATCTATAGTTATCTTTACCATGTTTTGCTCTACCATCTGTGAACCTCCTTGTTGCACACCGCGCCAAAGCCGTGAAAATCACAACGCAAGCAACGAGCGCTTTCTTGGTCTGCCTCCTGCTTGGACATTTCACACTTTGCGATATCGAAGTCAAGAGCAGCTTGCGCATATTTTCTATTTTTCAAATCAACTCTGCCTGTAGCAGTGAGGGCGGGCGCGGGCGCGGGCAACTCAACCGCCACAGACACATTATGATTAAAGCCCAGAGCCGCATCTATGTTTGCTGCCGCCACTTTGCCTTGCGCTATTGCTTTTATCACGGTGGCAGGGCCCGACACGGCATCGCCGCCCGCATAGATAAAGCACTTCTCGGCATCTTTTTCTTGACTGTCTTGGACGCTTTGATTTTGTTGATTTTCTTGGCCATCTGGTTTTTCGTGGCTGTCTGTGTTGTCTTGATTTTGTTGGCTGTCTAGATTGGCTGGGTTGCCTGGATTGGCCTCGTTGCCTTGGATGCCACCTTGCGTGCTATAGACGACAGATCCATCTTCGCGCGTGATTATCTGACCACGATTCATTTGAATCAAACTCTCGAATGGTTTTGACTCGATTGCCTGACCTATC
>CAVEFW010000059.1:4975-8250 GCA_963615035.1 Phocaeicola dorei | reverse complement strand
TTACCCTCAGCGTCAGCGTGTTGTGGTTGAAAAGGTGAACATGATTCGCAAAACTCAACGCCCAACACAGGCAAACCCACAAGGTGGCATCACCACAATAGAGGCACCTATTCATGTCTCAAACGTAAAACTTATATGCCCCAGCTGCAAACAACCCACGCGCACTTCCAAAAAAGTCAACTCAAAAGGCAAAAAAGTGCGTGTTTGCAAAAAATGCGGCAAAGAAATTGATTAGTAATTTATAAACATGACCCTTGCGTTGTGGCTGCGTGTTTGCATCGTGTGTGCATTGCGTGTGCGTATGGTTTACGCAAGACATAACACAAGGGACGCGAGGTCGGCAATCCCGCGTTTAATTCATCGAAAAGAGGTAAAACATGACTACTCCTCGTTTGAAGGAAAAATATATAAAAGAAATTGTGCCTGCTCTAGAAAAAGAGTTGGACATCAAAAACATAAACTGCGTGCCACGCCTTGAGAAAATTGTTGTAAACATGGGCGTGGGCGGTGCTGCAGGAGATTCCAAACTTTTGCAAGGCGCCATAAACGACATGACAGTCATCACAGGCCAAGCTCCATGCGTAACACGCGCTCGCAAATCTATCGCTGGTTTTAAGTTGCGCGAAGGCCAAGCCATCGGCTGCAAAGTTACATTGCGCGGCGATAGAATGTATGAATTCCTAGATCGCTTGCTAAGCACAGCTCTTCCTCGCGTGCGCGACTTTCGCGGCATCTCTGTGAAAAGTTTCGACGGACGTGGAAATTACAGCTTAGGCATAACAGAGCAGCTCATTTTCCCAGAAATTGAATACGACAAAATCGATCGCACACGCGGCATGGATGTGACGTTCGTTACGAATTCTGGAAGCAATGAAGCATCTTTAGCACTCTTTAAAGCTCTAGGTTTCCCATTCAAGACGGAAGAATAACCGCTCCTAGAGTTAACGCTCCCAGAGTTGTTTTTTGTAATTTTTCGCTTTAGCGCGCGTGTTGCCTCGTGAATTAAAGCAAATGGGGGCTTTTTTCAGTTGAGCGCGCGTATTGCCTCATTTTGAGGGGGTTTCGCTTCACGGTTCCAAGTTCAGCTCCACCCCCTGCAAAACTGAGGCAATACGCGCAAATTTAGTAGTGAATTAAAGTCAAATAGGGGTGTGAAGCAAGTCTGAGCACAAAATTCAGAATCGCCCCTAGGCGATTCTGCGTATAATGTGCGAGGCAGCGCAGCGCATGAGCAAAGAAATCCTGTGAATTTCTTTGCGAACAGCAAAGCGTCGCAGCGAACACCCCTAGTTGGCTTTAATTTCCCCTCAAAATGAGGCAATACGCGACTTACAGGTTGACTTGAAAACGCTGTGAAGTGCGAGCAAATGCTTCGTGGTTAAAAAATTCATAGAATTCGTAACGAACTATTAGCGGAAAATCTTCTAAAAAACAAAAAATATCTCTTGAACAATGCCCCGTTATGGGGTATTGTTTTTATGTTTTGCGTGTAATTTTGCGCACAGCATAAATACACAGCAGCAATGCGCACTGCAAAATGTGGAAAGCAGAAACCCACACAGCAGCAATGCGCACATCAAAAGTGCAAAAATGCTAAACGCAAAAAAACACTCAAAACGCAATGTAGGCAATTTATATTTATAGAAAGAAGGAATTGCATGGCTAAAAAATCGATGATCGCCAAGGCTAAACGAGAAGCAAAATTCTCTACACGCCAGCACAATCGTTGCAGCCGCTGCGGACGCCCTCGTTCTTACTACCGTAAGTTCGGTTTGTGTCGCATCTGCCTGCGCGAATTGGCGAACAAAGGCGAACTGCCCGGTGTAACAAAGTCTTCTTGGTAGAAGCAAAAGCAAGGGGCGTGCTTAGTGCATAGGCGCGTGTGCTATGGGTGCATGCGAACCGTGCGTTGCAGCTCATCCAGACCCATAAGGAGAAAAAAAACAATGATGACCGACACAATCGCAGATATGCTTACGCGCATACGTAACGCACAATCTGCCGGCAAACAGAAGGTTTCAATGCCTTCAAGCAAAAAGTTTGTCGAAATCGCTCGCATAATAACCGAAGAAGGTTATGTGCAAAACTATGAAGTGATCGACGGGCATCCTCGCCCAACTCTAGAGATCACGCTGAAATATGGCCCTAAAAAGGCCAAAACAATCAAAGGCATCAAGCGCATAAGCAAACCTGGTTTGCGCATCTATGCAGGCAAAGACGACTTGCCTCGCGTTCTAGGCGGCTTGGGCACAGCAATCATTTCTACAAGCAGCGGAGTTATGACAGACCGCGACGCGCGCAAAGCGGGCATCGGCGGCGAAGTCATGGCATACATTTGGTAAGGGGGAGGTATACATGTCACGCATCGGACTTATGCCTATCACTGTGCCAAGTGGGGTAGAAGTAAAAATAAATGGAAACAACGTGAGTGTTAAAGGCCCCAAAGGCGAGCTTTCACGCACGTTTCAAGATATCATCGCAATAAAAGAAAATGATGGTGTAATCACTCTCGAGCGTCCAGACGATTCTCGCGAAGCAAAAAGCTTGCATGGCCTTTCACGTGCGCTTTTGTTCAACATGGTAAAAGGCGTGTCAGACGGCTTTTCAAAGAAACTAGAGATGGTGGGCGTTGGCTATCGTGCAGCACTAAAAGGCAAAAACTTGGAATTGCAAGTGGGCTTTTCTCACCCAGTTTTGGTGGAAGCACCCAAAGGCATAACATTTGAAGTGCCAAGCCAAACAGAGATAATAGTTTCTGGTTGCAGCAAAGAACAAGTGGGTCAAATTGCTGCAAACATCCGCGCATACAGAAAACCAGAGCCTTACAAAGGCAAAGGCATTCGCTATGAAAATGAATATGTACGCAGAAAACTTGGCAAAGCTGCCAAGTCTGAATAAGGCATGAGGAACTAGGTGAGAAAATGAATAAAACACAAAAGAAGTCATTCAAACTTCGTCGCCGTCACGTTCGTGTTCGTGCCAAAGTTTCTGGCACGGCAGATGTGCCACGCATGTGTGTGACGCGATCTAACAACAATCTATACGTTCAACTGATAGACGATGTTGCTCAAAAAACTTTAGTGGGTGTGTCCACTTTGGGCTCAGATTTCAAAGCATCTGGCAAAAGTGGCGCAAACGTTGAAGGCGCAAAGGAAATGGGAAGCATCGTTGGAAAAAAATGTAAGGCAGCAGGCATCGAGCATGTGGTGTTTGACCGCGGAGGTCATCTGTATCACGGCAGAGTGCGTGCTCTGGCAGATGCAGCTCGCGAAGCT
>CAVEFW010000059.1:0-4965 GCA_963615035.1 Phocaeicola dorei | reverse complement strand
AAGCTGGATTGCAATTCTAGAAGGGATGGTTTAGTTTAATGGCTCGTAAAAATAAACAAGAAAATGCCGCAGCACCTGAACTTCAGGAACGCGTTGTGCATATCAACCGAGTTGCCAAAACCGTTAAAGGCGGCAGACGCATGCAACTAACAGCGCTTGTTGTTGTGGGCGATGGCAAAGGCAATGTGGGCGTTGGCATGGGCAAATCTGTGGAAGTGCCAAATGCTATTAAAAAAGGCACAGAAAACGCAAAGAAAAACATGTTTCACGTGTCTCTCACTCCAGAAAACACTATTCCTCATGAAATCATGGGCGAATATGGCGCAGGTCGCGTGTTGTTAAAGCCTGCCGTTCCTGGAACTGGCGTTATGGCTGGCAGTGCTGTGCGTGCTGTAATGGAACTTGCTGGCATAACCGACGTCATCACAAAATCACTTGGCACAAACAAC
The DNA here is from genome assembly GCA_963615035.1 of Phocaeicola dorei. Classification (GTDB taxonomy): domain Bacteria; phylum Actinomycetota; class Coriobacteriia; order Coriobacteriales; family Eggerthellaceae; genus CAVEFW01. Next base: position 4,516 of record CAVEFW010000059.1, on the reverse strand, counting down.
GTGTTAAACATTGTGAAAGCTGCTGCTCAAGGCTTAAAAGAGATAGAATCTCCGCAAGATGTGGCAAAACGCAGAGACGTCTCTGTTGCCAAAGTGTTTGGCTGGAAGGAGTAAGCAATGTCTAGTGCTAAAAAAACTTTGCGCGTAACACAAGTCAAAAGTTCCATCGGTCGCAAATATGACCAAGAAAAAACGCTTCGTGCCCTAGGCTTAGGCAAGATTGGCAAAAGCGTGGAACAGGTTGACAACGAAAGTGTTCGCGGCATGATTTTTAAAGTGAAACATTTAGTGGAAGTTGAAAACATCTAGGTTAAAAGAACATCTAGGTTTTCAAATTAGGTAGTTTGCTAGCGGCGAGCTGCTAGCGCATTAAGCGCACATGTGAGTTTGAGTTTGCAAATTGAGCAAGGTTGCTTGAGCAAAAAAGGCGCGAGCGCACCTGAAGCGAGAACGCCAGAGCGAGAGCACCTAAAAGCACCTGCGAGAAACGCAAACACACAAACTCACACAGCGCTTAAAACATAGGCGAAAAGGAGAAACAAAAACATGGAATTGAAAGATTTAAAACCAGCAAAAGGTTCGCGCAAAGTGCGCAAACGCGTTGGTCGCGGTTGCGGCAGCGGAACAGGAAAAACATCGGGCAGAGGCCTAAACGGCCAACACTCACGCGCTGGCGGCGGCAAAGGCGCTGGCTTTGAGGGCGGTCAAACACCCTTGGCTCGCAGGCTTCCAAAGCTTCCAGGCTTCAGAAACCCAAACAGATGCGAATATGTGCCCGTAAACGTTTCCAGGCTGGAAGAAAAATTCAGCGCAGGCGATGTTGTTGATGGCGAAAGCTTGGTAAAAGCTGGCATCATCAAACACTCAGATGCTCTGGTGAAAGTGTTGGGCGATGGCAACATCACAAAATCACTCACCGTGAAAGTGGACAAAGTTTCCGCTTCTGCTAAACAAAAAATCGAGGCCTGTGGCGGAAAGGTGGAATCACCTTGCTAAGTTCAATCGTAGATGCATTTAAAGTTCCAGAGCTAAGGAAGAAAATTTTGTTCACCTTAGCCATTCTGGCTCTTTACCGCTTGGGTGCATACATCCCTGTGCCAGGCATTCCATTTCGCGCATTCGCCTCTTCTTTCCAAGAATCTGGCGTTGCCATGACAATGCTTGACCTTTTCACAGGCGGTGCTCTTTCAAACTTTTCTGTGTTTTCGCTGGGCATCATGCCATACATCACCGCATCCATCATCATGCAACTGATGCAAGGCGTTATCCCCGCCGTTGGCAGATGGGCAAAAGAAGGCGAAACAGGCAGAAAGCGCATCACACAAGTTACTCGTTGGCTCACATTGGGGCTAGGCTTGATTAACTCTGTGGGATATTTGCTATTGTTTAAATCTGCGCAATATGGTGTAGTGTTCAGCACAGCCGTGCCAGAAGTGGTAACCGACATCTTGGTTGTGTTCACGCTGGTGGCAGGCACAGCGTTCATCATGTGGATGGGCGAGCTAATCACACAACGCGGCATCGGAAACGGCATGTCTCTAATCATCTTTGTAAGCATCGTTTCCCGCGTGCCAAGCGCCATTTTCTCTTCAGTAAACTTGGAAAGCGAAGTGGGCATGGGCATAGCAGTAACAATCCTCATCTTGGCAGTGGTGGTTTTGTGCATTCCCGCCATCATCTTTGTGGAACGCGCACAACGCAGAATCCCCATCAACTATGCAAAGCGCATGCAAGGCAGACAAATGGTTGGCGGCCAAAACACATACATTCCACTAAAGGTGAACTCCGCAGGCGTTATCCCCATCATCTTTGCTAGCTGCATCCTATATTTCCCAGCTCAGCTATCTGCAATCTTCAACGTTGATTGGCTAACGTCTTTTGCAAACATTTGTTCTACAGGCGTTTTGAACTGGATATTAAACGTTGTCTTAATCGTTTTCTTTGCATACTTTTACACCAGCATGGTGTTCAACCCCGAAGAAACATCTGACAACATTCGCAAGCAAGGCGGATATATTCCAGGCGTGCGCCCAGGTTCTGCCACAGTGGAATATATAAGAAACGTAATTCGTCGCGTAACATTGCCTGGCGGCATCTTCATCGCTTTGATAGCCGTGGTGCCAACAATCATTTTCTATTTCACAAACAACACGCTCATCCAAGCGTTCGGCGGCACATCAATCCTAATTATGATCGGTGTTGCACTAGACACAATGAGCAAAGTGGAATCGCAACTAAAGATGTATAACTACGACGGATTTTTTAAGTAGAGCTTGACTTACCAAATGGTGTTTTGATGGTGTTTAATTGCAATCAAAACTAAGGGCTCTGTTTATCTTGAATAGCACTAAATTAACGCAGCCCTTCTAACCGATGGCTGCGTTAACTATTTTTCTCGGAGGTATTTTAAACATGAATATCGTTTTATTGGGCGGCCCAGGCGCCGGCAAAGGCACTCAGGCAACAAAGATGCTTGATTATTTCAAGCTTGCCCACATCTCCACAGGAGACATGTTGCGCGAAGCAAAAGCCGCTGGCACAGATCTGGGCAAATTGGCTAAAAAATATATGGACGCAGGAGACCTCGTGCCCGACGATGTGATAATCGGCTTGGTGTCAGAGGAACTGCAAAAACCCGAAACCAAAAACGGGTTTATCTTAGATGGCTTTCCTCGCACAAGCGCACAAGCTGTGGCGCTAGACGCTCAACTGGCAGACCTAAACCGCCCGCTAGATGCCGCGGTGCTAATAGATGTTGATGCAGATGTAATCGTAAAGCGCCTATCTTCGCGCAGAATGTGCAAAGAATGCGGATACATTGGCACATCTGCCGATGCGGCTTGTCCTAAGTGCCAAGGCGAGATGTATCAACGCGACGACGACAACGAAACCACCATTCGCAACAGGCTTGATGTTTACAACAACCAAACAGCACCCGTCATCGATTACTATCGCGGAAGCGGCTTGTTAAAGGTGGTTGACGGAGACAAAAGCCCAGATGATGTTTTTACAGACGTGAAAGCACTCTTTGAATAGCTGCGCTTTTAATTAAGCGCATTTTTTGCCCCGCGTGTGCAACTTTTTCGCTGCACGCGCCGCGTGCGTGGCTTTCACAAAAAGCCGCGCACTCAGGGCACACACGGGGCGCACCCGCACCCTTTGCAGCACCCGCCACCTCACACAGCCCAAATTTTGACACATAGAAGTAATAGTTGGTTTTCATATGCCTACAGTTTTTCAAAATATTGCTTATATAGGTCAAAAATATGTAAGACCCAATAAATCACGCATCGCACACTATGCCAAAGTGTTCTTTGTCTTTTTAGTCGTGGCGCTCATTTTGGAGTGTTTGCTTTTCAACATGAATTTCTTTCGCTATATGGGCTGTGTTGAACAATCGCTAAACTCAAGCATAAACTTAAGGCAAGACCAAGACGGCTATTATTCGCTCTCTGAAGCAGAAAAAGTAATAGAGTTCAAAGACTTAGACACGCCCATCTCTAACATCTTCATCGACTTAGCCGAAGACCAAAACGCACAGCTCGTTGAGCTGAAGATAAATTTCACAGACAGCGCCCACGAAACATATTTCGACACTACAAATTACACTGTGGGCATCCCGAATGTTTGTGTGTCCACCACATCAAGACAGAGCAAATTCATAAACCTTGCCACCACGGGCAACGTGCAAAGCCTGCGCATCCAAGTGATAGACGGCGAAGACACATCTTACCCCATAAAGATATATGGCATATCCATAAACAAACCCCACGAGTTCCACTTCATTTTCTGGAGGTTTCTGCTCGCGTTTGCAATTCTTGGTCTTGCATATGCGTTCAGACCTAAATCATCGCTCTATAAGCTGCACATAAAAGATTGCCCCACTTTTTCAAAAGCTGTGATAATCTGCACCACATGCATAGAAATATTCTTGGTTTCCGCCTATCTTTTTTGGGGCAGCAATCTTGTAGGCGTGGCCACGCAAAACTACAACTCAGATTCTTGGGACAACGTAAACTTTGCAAACACCATAGAAGTTGGCGGAAAAAACGCCCAGCAATACGCAAACCTTGCGCGAGCCATGGCACACGGGCAATTTTACCTAGACGAAGCCCCGCCCGATTGGCTCGTGAACATGCAAAACCCCTATGACAAAGGCGCACGCGACGAGTTGCAAAAACAAACAGGGGTGGAAAGCTTACACGATGTGGCATATAAAGATGGCCACTACTATGTATATTTCGGCGTGGTGCCTGTTGCGTTGTTTTACCTGCCGTTTTACTTGCTAACAGGCTCCGATTTTCCATCCGCCATCGGCGTTTTGTTGGCTCTATGTTTTTTCATAGCGGGTTGTTCAGCCCTGCTCGACAGGTTCGCACGCTATCACTTCAAAAAAGTGAGCATGGGCCTATATCTTTTGTTGCAAGTTCCGCTCGTCATGTGTTGCGGCATTCTCTATCTGGCAAAATTTCCCACGTTTTATGCCATGCCCATTGCGTGCGCCCTAGCACTTTCT
>CAVEFW010000058.1:7349-8757 GCA_963615035.1 Phocaeicola dorei | reverse complement strand
CCTTAATACACAGATCAACTAACGCATAGCCCCACATAAGGCTAAAAAAGAATGCCGTAATTAAAGCCGATGTCAGAGCACCTGCAAAAGAATGGTAATTTATTGAACATGAATACCCCTCTAGACCCAAAAGAACCAACGTAATCACTACGATTAACTCATATGGTTCAAGCAACTGATAAGGATTTACGCCTCCAACTAAAAGCACGAGCGGAACAAACAACGCATGCAGGATGGGAAGACCTATTGCCAAGCAAAAATAAACTCTGTTCCATCTCATGGATTTAGCCGCTTGAATCTTTCTTGCTTCAGCAGCTTTTTGCTCCGCTACCTTTCTTTTTCGTTCAGCCTCTTCGCGCTTCTTCGCTTCTTCTTGGCACGTGCGTTCCCGACGTTGCTGCGCATCCTTTCTTTCCCTCTCCTCACGCTCGGCCGCCCGCGCTTCTTGCTGAATATCATCGATAACCATTTGAGCATTGTTCCAAATGTCACCAATTTGCAAAGCTTTTTTTGCGTTAATCTCTGCGTCTGCCCTTTTGGAATATGTGCCCAACTCAAAATATTGCATATATGCCAAAAGCCCCAGTGCCACACCTTTGCATTTATCGTTGTTCTGTTTATCGGCTTGCTTAATAGCCGTTTTTGCTGTATCACAAGCATTGTTTAGGAAGTCAATCCTATCTTTTTGATTATAGGCTGAAGAGGCGAGATGCTTTAAAACGTCAATTTTACAAACGTAATATATTGGATTTTCCGAATCAAGCAGAATAGCTTTGTTTATGAATTCAAGTGCTCTTTGTTGCTCTTTTGAAAAAAGGTAAATCTCGATGCCAAGTTTATAATATTCAGGACCAAGAGAAACATTGATTGAATTTCTATTTGCCTCCTCCAAGGCTGTTTTTGCCAAGTCATATTGTTTTTCAGAGAGATATTTCCTAGCTTCTTGTTCCCATTTTGAAAACTCAGCGGCAGCTTCTGCATTCGGGTCTGCCTGCGGTTTGGGCTTTTTGGATTCTTCTAGGTCTCGGTCATATTTGTCTTTTGTGGTCTGTGTTTTGAAAACCTCACGAGCATCAACAATAAGCGCCAACATCTTAATTGCTTTGTCTGGTGACTTCGTTCTGCGGCTCTTCCAGACACTTTCTTTCTTGCTCAATTCTTTGTTGAGATCGTCCAAGCTTAAATCCTGATCTAACTCCAATTCAACGTAATAATCTGTCATAGTGCACTCCCTTTTTTACTCGCAAACGAAAACTAAGAACTCTTTTTTATTGATGCCCTACCAAAGACAACAACAATCACAAGACTAACCACGCACCAAATTGGCACAAATGCCCATATGAACCAATCATATCCACCAAGAAGGTTTACAAAAAATGTGGTAACACCATCTAACCCAGTTTTATCC
>CAVEFW010000058.1:0-7339 GCA_963615035.1 Phocaeicola dorei | reverse complement strand
ATCGTCCAAGCTTAAATCCTGATCTAACTCCAATTCAACGTAATAATCTGTCATTCTTTTTTCTCCACTTTAAGAATTGTCTTCTTTATTTCGGGGTGTGAAACTTAACGCAAATGAAAATGCGCTAGATTTAGTAATTAGCACAAAACTTGCACTAAATTTGGCTTTCAAAAACCCCAAAGACGCCTCTACGCCAGCATCTGTGCAATTTTGTCGCGATATTCACGACTAAACCCCATGCCATATCCTTTGTTGCTCTGTGAGTTTCCAAACTGATTGTGACCCAGCGCAACAAGCTCAACATGGCGACGTTCGCCTAAATCATTGACTATCACTTGCACGCCCCACACAGACACAGCACCACCTATGTGCTTAAACTTATCTGTGAATTTAGGCTCCCCATACATTAAAATGGCAATAGCAGGGGCTGGCCCGTTGTCTAGCGGGTCGTCTTTGAGGCGTTCTATTTCACAATTAAAAGAACGAATAGCGTCTGTAATTTGAGAGACGCTTTTTTCTGTATCAAATTCAACTGAATCTTTTTTTATAGTGCTATCATTTTGCTGCATTTTGAGGAACACTATCAACACCAAACAAATTACTATTGCAATAACTATAACGATCTCCATTTTGGTTTCCTCCTGTTCGCTAATATGGTCTGATAACTGATTTTCCAAAGCTTCTAGCAACTCTTGAGCTAATTAACCGTGCCGCATCCCGCCGTTCTTCTCTCTGTTCACCTCGCTGTTCTTTCCTCAACTCGCACCTCTATTTGCCCCAAATCCATTCCTCGATTCGCCCTTACAACTCGCCCCTCAATTCGCCCCTTACCCATCTGGAAATTCATCTTGGGCTGCGCAATCGGGAACGCTTGACGTCGGTTTTGCCAAAACCACTTCAACGGGTCTTATAATCTTTTCTCCAAACGAATAACCATTTCGCACGATGGCTGTAACTTCGGCATTTACTCTCTTTGGGTCTTCTATAACCTTTACAACCTTGTTGCATTCGGGGTTAAATTCTCTTGTCGCCTTAATTTTGTGAACGTCTCTTCGACTCAACATCTCTAAAATCTCTTCAGCCACAGATTCCGCAAAGTCGCCCTCAACCCGATCGATGCGATCTAGAAGCAATATCAAGTCGTAAACAAATGGCTCAAGCACCGCATAAGTCGCCAAATCTGACAGCGTGTTAACTAATTCGTTTTTTTGCTTGTCCTCAAATAGCCTTCTAACAAACAGGTCGTTAAGATTTTTGATGCCAGAATTAATTTCTTGCAACAGCGCCTCGTTCTCGCTATGTGCTGATTGAACCTCTGGTTGAGTTTCTGGTTGGGCTTCTGGTCTAACCGCTGGTTGAACTTCCGATTGAACTGCTGGTTGGGCACCTGGTTGGGCTTCTGGTTGAGCACCTGTATCATCTATATATGGAATCTCATTCATGGCAACCCCTAATCTACGCTTGCATTTGAAACAATGCTTGTTGCATTTTTGACTTGCTCATCCGATAAATTGGCAGTGCGCTCGATCTCAAACGTCCCAAGGCTCTTGCCTGCCACCTTGTCAACAACCTCAACGAAAATCGTCTGGTCTGGGTCATAGGCATATATGATTTCAACTGGAGACCCTTTTGGATAAGGCGGAATCGACAAAGTGCTGCTGCCGATCACTCGCACATACTCGACATCTGGGTCGTCGCCTTCCGTTACTTCCAACTTAATTGCTGTTTGATTATCAACTACTGTTCGACAAACTTCCGAGCATTTAGCAGGAATTTTGGTGTTATGAGGAATGATTATCGTGTTTACTCGTTTGTTGTTGTTTGAAGAATCAACAGTCAAAACACCAAGGGATTGAGATGTGACATCTAGAATTGTGATTCCCGAAGTATTGCTTGTGGCGGCACTTGATGTGGCTCCTTCATCAGTCGCACCAGAGCTCAAACTGCTAGCAAATATGGCAGCACCTCGAGCAACGGCAGTGTCTGGGTCAACTCTATATTTAATTTCCTGATTGAACAATTTCTTAAGTTGATTTTTGACCATAGGCATTCTTGTTGAGCCGCCAACAGCCAACACATGATCTATGTCTTGATAGGAAATGTTTTTCTTTTCAAGAACTTCCTCGAGAAGAAATTGCGTGCGCTGCATAAGCGACTCCGCAGCCTTCTCAAAGCACTCTTTGGTAATTTCAACTCGATAGGTTTGACCATTTATGGCAAAAGGAATCTTGGCACATTCAACACCTGATAGTTGAAGTTTAGCTTTTTCCGCTTTTTCTTGAATGTCTGCCAGAAGTGCTTCGTCTTCATCGTCAATGGTGCATCCTTGCTCTTCAAGTTTTTCTCGAATGAGCTTCATCAGCACATTGTCAAAATCAAGACCCCCTAACTCAGAGTCGCCACCTGTCGCAATGACGTCAAAAGTTTTGTCTTTAATCTCCATAATCGTTACGTCAAATGTGCCACCGCCAAGGTCATAGACAAGCGCTTTTCCGTTTTGATTTATATCCAGCCCAAACGCTATTGCAGCGGCAGTTGGCTCATTTAACACGCGTAAAACATTCAGCCCTGCAATTTTGCCTGCTTGTTTCGTGGCAGTGCGACGTGCATCGTCGAAATATGCGGGGACCGTGATAACCACGTCTTTTACTGCGCCTTCCCCTTCATATTGCTCCACACCTTGGCACAACTTTCTCAACACAAAAGCAGAAACCATTTCTGGCGTATATTCTTTGCCGCTGGGTGCCCTGAACGCATAAGTTTCACCCATGAAGCGCTTGATAAACTGAACAACGCTATCTGGTGCCATGGCTGCTGAATTTTTAGCTTGGATTCCAACTAGCGTTTCATCTTCGCCCGCATCGTTGACACCACCTGTAAAGAAAACAACAGATGGCGTTGTTTCATATCCATCTGTGTTCTTGATGATCTTCACATCATCGCCATCGTTTAGCGCAATTGCAGAATTCGTTGTGCCCAAATCAATTCCATAAACTTTTCTTTCCATGTTGCCTGCCTTTCTATTCACGACTAACTTTTAACTATTGACACAAACTCTTTTGCAAGTGTTTGTTGCCGACTGAGTGTTGCGCTTGACTGCCTTATTTGCAAAGTTGCACAATCAAGTGCCATGGCTGCAGCATTTCCTGGTGGCTGTTGGCCAAATTCACTGTGAACATAATTCTTGAGCTCTAATATCGTGTTTGCTTCACGCTCAAGGCAAGCTGAAATGCGCCCCGCTTCCTCGCTGATTTGCACCATTCGCATTGAAATTTGTTCAACGTTGCTCATCTAAGACACCCACCTCTTAAGTTCCACAGAATCTAAATACACCAAGCACTGGTGCAATCGATCTATAGTTTGTGACATCTGATTTAAAACTTGTTGGCAATCGTTTTTCATTTGATAGCTGCAATTTGACTGCGCACCTTCCGCTGCGTAATCCAGGCTCGAGATAAGGTTTAAGACATATGAGCGATAAGTCGTGATGCGAGCTATCGAGTCGCTAACTTGTCTTTTTGCCTGCCTCTTTTCAACTTCTATGTATAAATCCAAAACCCACATATTTACTTGGCAAGATTGACCGCGCATTCATCACATGTGCGACAAAGCGCCTTCATAGATGTGGCTGCATCAGCAAGTGAGCGCGAAGCGGTGTTCACCGCAGACACAGCCTCCATCCCAGAAGTGCTGCCTTGAACTATGTTAGATATGCGCTGCGCGTTTTGCCCCATGACCTGACTCGCAGCACCTATCATCTGCGCCAACTCTTCCGATGATTTATTTATAGAAACTACTTCCTTAGTTATGCTCTCGATAGATGGCATGTAAACCTCCTATATCATTCTGACTTGCAAAAGTTTGTCTTTAGCCGCTTGGAGTAAATTCAGCGTGGTGTCCACCTGATTTTTCGTTGCACTCAGCTGGTCTAACATCTGCTTGTTGTAATGTTGCTGGCTTCCTGCCAGCGCCGCTTCCACCCTTTGCGCGACTTTGTCAATTTCGCCTCTATAGCTGGTGAGTTTTCCGATTTGCTCATCGATTTGACGCTCTGCAGCTCCAACGGCTGCAATCAATTCCTGAACCATCGACATATTTAGCCCCTATCCTTCGGTTTTATCATTTGCCAATCAATTCGCCTGAACGGCGCAATGTCATCTGAAGTGGCGGGAGAATATGGAACAAAAGGCACAACATCACTAAATTCGATGTAGTCACTAGCAAGTGCCCTGTTTTGACGAGACTCCCACCTGACAAATGGGCTAGTCAGGCTTTGCACGGTTCTTTCATCCACTCTCAAAAACACTTTCGTGTTGAAAGCATCAGAGCTGCCATAGCCTGACACCTGTTCATTAAAGCTGGAAGATTTGATCCACCATCCAATGAAGTGAAGACCCCTTGACGCACCCGTTTCAACAAAATTTTTCAGGGGCGAGCCTTGACCATATGGGTCTTTTTCATACTCCCACCTGTCCATGCCGATCCCAAAAACATAAACGGTTTCGTTGCTGTCTTGTTGTTCTAAAAGGTTTCCAAGAGTGTCAGAGAAATTTTCTTGCGATACGCTTTCAATGAAATAGCCTGCGTTTTCCATCAGCTCGCTAAATTGTGGGTATTGTCTGTTTATCGCCAGTTTGTTTGTGAAATCGCACACCATAAATCGGGCATCACCCTTCGGGTGTTGATATGCCAAAGAAATTGCGGCACTTTGAATCATGCCTATTGCATGATTGCAATCAGAATCAGGCGTTCCTATTATTGCCACGTTTCTGCCAGGCTCACTGGGCAGCGGTATCTCCAACTTTGACCCATCGATGGAAATTCTGCTTCCTATCAACGCTGTGGGAGCGTTCGCGTTTGCTCTCAAAGCAATTACAGCACTTGAGTCTTCGCCGATGCTCGCATGTCGCTCGCTTTCAAAAACGTAAGGAGGAAGATAGGTGTTTTTCTCTCTCTCCCACCAAAGTTGCCTTACAGGCTTGAGCACTTTTTCATCGGCAAAAGCAATGACTGACTTGCGGTTTTGCGAAGCTTCGCCATAATCAAGATTGACAATTGCCTCGCGCGGTCTCAAAAAAGCTGCCGCTGGATTATTCAGTGAAAGTGTTTGAAACGACTCGTTCAACGAATTTTTCAATGCAATGCGAACTGGAACTTGACTAAAAATGCTATCTCTTTTTTGCGCCAATGTAACATTTCCACTGAGCGTTTGGGAAGATAGGATGAAATGTATGCCCGCAGCCCTGAAAAGACGAACGGATTTTTCCAAAAGATCGACCACCACTTGCCCCACTTGCAAATCGTCGCCAAACATCATTTGAAACTCATCGATCACAACAACAATTCTAGGCATTTCAAAATATTTGTTTTGCTCCCTGAACTCTTTTATGCTCTTCACGCCATTTTCTTTCAGCAACGCCATTCTGCGCCTATATTCGTCGAACAAAAAGTTCAGCACCGCTAGCCCAAAATCAACGTCGCTTTCAAGACCTAAAGCTCGCGCGTGAGGAAGATAGTCATCTTTGCCAATGTTTGAAAACGCCTTAAAAGTAACACCCTCTTTGAAATCTAGCAGATATAAGTTGAGTTCCTTTGGCGAATAATTCACACATAGGCTATGGATAATCACAGATATCAAGTTAGATTTACCTTGACCAACAGCACCAGTTATAAGCGCATTGTGGCGTTGATTAACTTCGTCACCCAAAGTGATTTCAACATCGTTTACGCCATATTTGCCAATAGTGAAAGTAACTCCATCAATTGTGTTTTTATGCCAGACGGAATTTAAGTCATGCAACTCGTCAAACTTTACAACTGGCAAGGCTGTGCTATGTGCAAGTGAAATTGCCTTTTGCGTAACTTGAAGGCAATCAAGACAACTCACCGATGAAAACTGCGCCTCAATTTTTGTCTTGGCAAGGGTGGCCACATTCCCTTCAACCTCAAGAACGCTAACATTTGAAACTACGTCTTCCACGCCAATATCAAATGTTTCATTATCGCTGGTTGAAATTGACATCTGGGTGGGAGAAACAACAAGAAAACTTACACCAGCACAAGGACCGCTTTTCATCAAAAGTGCAATCTTCGCACGCAAGTCAATGTCAATCATTCCCATGTCTAAAATAAGAACAATCAACTGATACCCTTCGATTGGTCGCCCAGTCGTCCGGCGAAATTCTGTTAAAGACCCAGCACGCCCTTGAATGACGTTTTGAACACCTTGAATTTGCTGGCGTATAAACCCCAACTGGCGTTTCAGCTCCTCTTCGGTGTCAATAAGCAAAAGCTGTTTTGACTCACCAGAAGAAAGCATTGCAAAAGGCGCAAACACGCCAGATAGATCGCTGTCATAGCCCACAATGCTAAGCTGACCAGGTGCAGTTTCAGAAATTGCAGCGCAGATTATGCTGCGAGTTAAATCTATCGAGGAAGATTCATCAACGTTATCTATCCACAAATTAGACTTCCCGATGAAGTCAACTTTTATGTTTCGGTTGACATCAAGACAATAAGTCTCACATACATTTAGAATTGAAAGCTGTTCGTTTGTGAGCTTTTTCGCATTCATGGCAACCCTTTAATTCGCGTCCTGAAAAAGGTGATGCCATCTGAGCGTTAGTTAATCAATGAAGAGAGGCATCCCTCTTGGTTGTCACGCCAAACGGATCTAAGAAATGCAAAGCATGCCTCAATAAACGCCGTAAAAAGAGAGGTGCCCCTCTGCATGACGTTTAAGTGAAGCAATCGCTATACTTCATTCAATATTCGTTTGACGTGACGCTCGCGATTATATCATGCCTTTAAAATAAAATTTATAGAAATTTGGTGTGAGGATTTGCCTGTTGGGCGCATGGGTTAAAAGTTAATTTTTAACCTCACCCGAGCACTTCTCAAACTTAAGCGAACATGTTTTGTTGAGTCTGAGAACATGGTTAAACAATCCGCCAGCCCCACACAGCAGCCATGCTGTATTAAAATTTGTGATGTGCAGACAAATGAATGAATAATTCGTAATAGGTCAGAAATGAGGAACACATGGAAAACAAAATTGACAATTCCCTAATTACTAAAATTGAAAGGCTCTTAACAGAAGCTAGAAATTGTGTTGCAGTAGAAGTGAATAACACCTTATTGAAAACTTACATGCAAATTGGAAAGCTCATCGTCGAAGATGCCGCCAAGCACAGCGACAACGATGATTACAAAAAGAAAAGCATAACTGAGATTTCCAAAGAGCTTACTCAAAAATTCGGAAAAGGTTTCTCGCGTGCAAACATATGGAATATGATGGCATTTTACAAGGAATATAAAGACGTTCAGACACTGTCTGAAC
>CAVEFW010000057.1:0-2160 GCA_963615035.1 Phocaeicola dorei | reverse complement strand
GCATACACTCCAGAGCAGCTGTGTGAAAAGATAAACAAGCATAGCATCACGCAAGACAACGTGAAAATGCTATATCTTTCATATCTTGCAAGCCAGGCCTACAAAAACATGACCAGCAACACATCAAGTGATGCGTCTATCAACTCTTATAACTCTAGTAATTCTAATAACACTAGCAACACGTCTTTAACGGATGTGTCTTTATACACAATGTCTATAGACGATATAACGCTATACATCACTCAAACTCTCATGTCTGATTCAACATTTTCTTCGTTTTTCAACTCAAAAGTGCGCACCACACTCAAAGATGCGCGTGAAAAAATAGAAGATGGAAAAGCACAACTTCAATCAGATGAATATTCCAGATATACGTTTAGCGTAAGCTATGCACCCGACTCATCGCAGATGGACGAATTTTTAACTTCGCTGAAAAGTGATATAGATGAAAGTGCTGGGCTGGATAATGTCTACATTGTGGGAGAAGGCCCCATGATCCAAGAGATGCGTGCATCTTTTTCAGATGAGTTCAATTTCATATCCATCATCACGATAGTTGCAATATTTTTAATTGTGCTGATAACATTTAGAAACATAGCAATTCCAGTGCTCTTGGTTGCAGTTGTGCAAAGTGCTTTTTGTTGGGACATGATTTTGAGCTATGTGCTCGGCAACTCGATTTATTACGTGGCTTTAATTGTTGTGCAATCAATCTTGATGGGTGCCACCATAGACTATGCCATTTTATATACAACGAACTATCGCGAATCACGCGCAACCATGAGCGTGCGCGATGCCATAACAGATGCATATCAGCGATCTATCCGCACCATCTTGATGTCTGGCGGAATTTTGGTGATAGTCACAGGAATATTGGGGCTTTTTGCCACAGGCTTAACTGGCAAAATTTGCTTAATCATTTCAGAAGGTGCGCTGATTTCAGTGTTAATGGTGCTATTTATAGTGCCAGGGTCTGTTGCCGCTCTAGATAAAATAATTGTTCCACGCAAAAATGCGTTTAGTGCACCACGTAAGGCAGTTGCGCCCCATGAGGCAGTGACACCACAGAAGGCTGCCGCGCCCCATGAGGCCCCGTAAGCCACCACAACAAAAATCAAAAAATTAACACTTGCACAACATATGTGCATGCGATACAATGCAACGCGCTAAAAACAAGCGGGGCTGTGCGCCTCCACCTACTTCGGCTGGTTTGCTGATGGGTTTCCTGAATATTTTGATTATGGATAACCTGTGGCAATCGCTGCAGGTTTTTTAGTTTTTGGCAAAAGCAAATGTGCGATTTTTTCGCAACTCTATATGGGAGGTGGTTGCAATAGCTGCTCAAGAGCCAAGGCTCAACGAAGAAATAAGAGCAAAACAATGTCGCTTGATTGCTCACGACGGCGAACAACTAGGCATCTATTCTGTTGCTCAAGCGCAACAAATTGCCGACGATGAAGGTTTTGACCTAGTTGAAATTGCCGCAAATGCAGATCCGCCAGTATGCAGGATTATGGATTATGCAAAGTTTAAATACGACCAAGAAATCAAAGCAAAACAAGCGCGCAAAAAGCAGACGAAGATTGAAACGAAAGAAATGAAGTTTCGCCCAAAGATAGACGTGGGTGATTACGACACAAAGAAAAAACACGTTTTGCGCTTTTTGTCTGCAGGAAACAAAGTAAAGATAACAATTATGTTTCGCGGTCGTGAAATGGCGCATCCAGAACAGGGTTTAAGCATCTTAGAGCGCCTCTCAGAAGACCTAAAAGATGTGGCAGTTGTTGAAAACCAGCCAAAGATGGAAGGCAGAAACATGCATATGTTGATTGCTCCCATACCAGGCACAGTAAAGAAAAAAGAGCCAACTCCACCCAAGAAAAAGGGTAGAAATAAACAATCTAGGGAAAGTAAAGAATAAAGGAGAAAAAAATGCCAAAGATGAAAACTCACAAAGGTTCAGCAAAGCGTTTTCGCAAGACTGGAAGCGGCAAAATTATGCGTGCAAAAGCTTTCAAGAGCCATATTCTTACTAAAAAATCTCAAAAACGTAAGCGCAACTTTCGCAAAGAAGGCGAAGTTTCAAGTGCTGATAGCAAAGTGGTATCACGCAATCTAGGGCTTCGCTAATTGCATTGAAAACTGTGCATTGAAAACGAA
>CAVEFW010000056.1:0-2304 GCA_963615035.1 Phocaeicola dorei | reverse complement strand
ACATATAACATATGGTTCGATAAGTGCGTATCGTACACTGATCTTAAATATATAAAAACTCCAAAATATATTGAGTATGGCGACATTCTATTTGCAATCACTGGCGAAAGTGTTGAAGATATAGCAAAATCTGTAGCATATGTAGGTCATGATAAATGTCTTGCAGGCAGCGATATCGTAGTAATGAAGCATAATCAAAATCCAAGATATTTAGCTCATGTGCTTGCGACCACGGAAGCCAGACTTCAAAAAAGTAAAGGAAAGGTTAAGAGTAAGGTGGTTCATTCTAATGTTCCATCAATCAAAGAAATTCAAATCCCGTTGCCATCACTTGAAATGCAAGAACGCTATGCCAATATCCTTGATCGCTTCGACACCCTCTGCAACAGCCTCACATCAGGCTTACCCGCAGAAATAGACGCCCGTCAAAAACAATACGAATACTACCGCGATAAACTGCTATCCTTTAACCAGACTGCTAAAAGCAAACAAAAATAACTACAAGGAGGCGTTTGCTGTGCCTTTCTTCAATATAGTGGCCCAAACAAACGAAAACACCGTCGTCACAGAATACGAGCCTGAAAAAAAGCGTGCAGAAGGCTATCAAAGCGAAGCTGCACTTGAAGCTGAGTTCATCAAGTTGCTGGGCGATCAAGGCTATGAATATTTGCCCATTCACACCGAACAAGATTTAGTTTGCAACTTGCGCAAAAAGTTGGAAGAGCTAAATAATTACAATTTCACCGATGCAGAGTGGAGTGATTTCTTCAAAAATTGCGTTGCCAACCAAAATGAATCTATAGCAGAAAAAACGCGCACCATTCAAGAAGACAACGTGAAAATCTTGAAGCGCGAGACTGGTGAGACTAAAAACATCACGCTCATCGACAAGAAAAACATCCACAACAACAGCTTGCAAGTTATCAATCAATATGCGGTGAGCAAATCTGACGGCGCAAAATATGATAATCGCTATGATGTCACGGTGCTTGTGAATGGTTTGCCACTGGTGCATATAGAGCTCAAGCGCAGAGGTGTGGCAATCCGCGAGGCTTTCAACCAGATAAATCGCTATCAAAGAGATTCTTTTTGGGCAGGCAGCGGGCTGTATGAATACATCCAGATTTTTGTGATTAGCAACGGCACAAACACAAAATATTACTCCAACACCACGCGCAGAAATGCCGCGCGCGAACACGAAAGAGGCGGGTCAAGCAAGACTAAGACAAGCAACAGTTTTGAGTTCACTTGTTTTTGGGCAGACGCCAACAATCGCGTAATCACAGACTTAATGGATTTCACAAAAACTTTCTTCGCGCGGCACACCCTGTTAAACATTATCACGAAATATTGCATCTATACCTCAGAGCAAATGCTCATGGTCATGCGCCCATATCAGATAACCGCCACCGAGCGCATTTTGAATCGCATAGAGATTGCCAACAACTACAAAAAATATGGATCCATCGAGGCTGGCGGCTATATTTGGCACACAACAGGCTCTGGCAAGACGCTCACTTCTTTTAAGAGCGCACGAATGGCATCGAAGTTGCCCTATATCGACAAAGTGATGTTTGTGGTAGACCGCAAAGATTTAGACTATCAAACCATGAAAGAATATGACCGCTTTGAAAAAGGTGCCGCCAATTCCAACACTTCCACCGCCATATTGAAAAAGCAGCTGGAAGACCCAGAGGCGCGCATAATCATCACCACCATTCAAAAGCTCGCCACTTTCATCAAGAAAAACCCAGGGCATGAGGTTTATGCAAAACACGTGGTGATTATCTTCGATGAATGTCACAGAAGTCAGTTTGGCGATATGCACACCGCCATCGTGAAGAACTTCAAGAAATATCATCTGTTCGGATTTACTGGCACGCCTATTTTCTCTTTGAATGCTGGCGTAACCAAAAATCCGAAATATTTCACCACCAAACAAACATTTGGCGATGTGTTGCACACATACACCATCGTGGATGCAATCAACGACAAAAACGTTTTGCCGTTTCGCGTGGACTACATCAAAACCATGGAAGAAGACGAAGATATCACCGACGAGATGATCTGGGATATAAACCGCGAAAAAATAATGATGGCGCCAGAGCGCATTAGCCTTGTGACGAGGTATATCTTAGAGCATTTCGACCAGAAAACTTATCGCGGAAATAAAACTTATGTGTATAACTCTCTTGTGAATGTTGAACAGGTGGCATCTGCAAAAAACGATAAGGTGGAAGAGGTGAAACGCAAACAGCGCGTGAGCGGCTTTAATTCCATCTTTGCAGTGGCAAGCGTGAGCGC
>CAVEFW010000055.1:0-12687 GCA_963615035.1 Phocaeicola dorei | reverse complement strand
AAAACACGCAAAAGGAGTTAGATGTGAATGTGGTAATTTCAGACGACTTTGATTTAGAGAAAATTGCGAATTGCGGGCAATGTTTTCGCGTGCGTAAATTTGTGGATGCTTGTGGTGCGGTTGCATATCGTTTTATCACTCGAAACGATGTGCTCTATATAAAAGAAGCTGACACACAGGATCACGCCAGCAAAAAAGCTGTTGAATATAGCGTTTCATGCACGCGCGATGTTTGGGAAAAAGTCTGGGTGCCTTACTTCGACTTGCATCGCAACTATGCACAAATTCGCGCGAGCATACCTAAAAGCGATGTTTTCATGCAAAGGGCTGCAAGTGATGGGTGTGGCATTCGCATCCTAAAACAAGACGCATGGGAGATGTTAATTACATTCATCATATCTCAGCGAAAAAGCATTCCAGCAATCCAAAATTCCGTGGAGCTTTTATGCCAGACGTTTGGGAGCAAGCGCGACGTTTTTTCAAGCGAAAAAACAAGCGACATGCCAAGCAAAATGCCAGCCGAAAGGCCAAGCGAAAACATGTCGACAAAAGAAAACATGCCGGTAAGCAATAGGGCAAACCAAAATCCTACACCTAGCGAAAAAACAATACACCTTTTTCCCAGCCCCGAACAGATGGCGTTGGCCACGCCATCAAGTTTGAAAGATTGCAAGCTGGGCTATCGCGTGCCCTATGTGTTGGACGCCGCTCAAAAAGTTTCCTCGGGTGAACTTAATATGACAAAGCTTGAGTGTGCAAGCGATGAAGATTTGCTTAAAGCCTTAAAAAGCGTGCACGGCGTTGGAGACAAGGTGGCAAATTGCATAAGTTTGTTTGCGTATGCAAGGTGTAATTTGGCACCGGTGGACACATGGATTCAAAAAATAATTGACTTTCAATATGCGGGCAAAAATCCGTTTTTCGCATATGGTTCAACTGCTGGCATAATGCAGCAATATGCTTTTTTGTGGGCAATCAACAACAAGGCTCAATTTTCTTAGCCGTGCTGTTATAATGCCACATAGTTTCAATGAGTTCATTTAGCAAACTATTTAACTCTTTGTTCATCACTTCACTTTTACTGTTTTATCAACGAAAGGCGTAAAAAATGTTTGTTAGCACATCAGATGCAGTGCCAGGCGGCAAAGACATAGAAATCTTGGGTCTTGTTCGCGGAAACATCGTGACATCCAAAAACATTGGTCGCGATTTGATGGCGGGCGTTAAAACTATTGTCGGGGGCGAAATTAAGTCGTATTCGATGATGACTAACGAAGCACGCCAAGTTGCAGAACAACGCATGATCGAAGAAGCGCAAAAGTTGGGCGCAGACGGCATATTGTCGATGCGCTTTTCCAGCGGAACTGTCATGCAAGGCACAATCGAGATGCTTGCATATGGCACAGCCGTGAAACTTGTGTAAATAAATTCGATTTCGTTATCCATCTGAAATATTTCATTGATAAAATTTTGCAATTCGCAGGGCGCGAGGTTGCGTGCGCGTGTGCACGCATGTTTGTGCGCGGCAAAAAGCAATAAACGCAAAAAAGCAATAAATAAAAAATCATTAAGTAAAACGATAGATAAAAAAAACACAGGAGGTTTTTGTGAAAGTAAAGAATTTTTTTAAGGCAATAGTCACAGTTTCGCTTTGCGCCATGATGGTCTTTGCGTTTTCGGGTTGTTCGCAATCGGGATCTGCAACACACGATGTGGAAGCAACCAAAACGGTCAGGTTCGGCATCAAAGCCGATTTCTCAGGCATCTTGGATTCTGTGACGCCAAAAATCGAAGCACTTGGATATAAGGTGGAACGCACAATATTCGATGACTTCGTGCAACCAAATGTGGCACTTTCACAAGACGCCATCGACATCACCTGGACACATCACGAGCCATATATAACGGCTTACAACCAATCGAACGGCACAAACCTAGTCATGCTTAATCCGAAACCAATTTATAACGTGTTTGGCTTTTATTCGACTAAGTGGAAAAGCATCGATGAGATTCCAAACGGCGCCACCATCTGCATCTGCAACGATGCTTCGAATAAATTGCGCGGACTAAAACTGCTCCAATCTAATGGCCTAATCAAGTTGCAAGACGGCATAGAGTTCCCCACGCAATATGACATCGTGGATAACCCGAAAAACCTGCAGTTCATAGAAGCTGAAATTTCTATGGTTCCTAAATCGATTGACGATTGCGACGGCGTGGCTGTGGCAGGCTTGCAAGTGTTGAACGCTGGCATGGATCCGCAGTCTTATTTGTTTTGTTCAGACGACGAAGACAACAAGGAATTCGCTATAGGCTTGGTTGTAGATGGCAGAAATGCAGACGCCAAATGGGCACAAGAAATCGTGGATGCTGTTCAGTGCGACGAGCTAGTCGAATTCTTGGAGAAAAACAAAAAAGGTGCTCAACTTCCCGCTTGGTTATAGTATGGCAACAAAACTAATTAGTTGCACAAACTGCAAAAGAGGCAAGGCATGATAGAGATTTCTGGGCTCAGCAAAACTTGGGAAGATAACAAAGCTGAAGTTTTAAGCGACATCAACCTGACGATTAACGACGGCGAAATGTATGCGATAGTGGGGCGCTCTGGTGCTGGAAAATCGACACTTCTGCGTTGCATCAACGGGCTTACAAGCTATCAGAGCGGGACACTCAAGGTAGACGGCGCGGAAGTAAAAGACTTAAGCGGCGATGACTTGCGCAAGTTGCGCCGAAACATGGGCATGATCTTTCAGCATTTTTCGCTGCTTGAGAGAGCAACTGTTTTTCAAAATGTGGCTATCCCCATGAAATGCTGGGGATACAAAAAACCCGAGATTGAAGCAAAGGTGCGTGAACTTCTGGAACTTGTGGGCTTGAAAGATCGGGCGAATGCGCGTCCGAGAAATTTGTCGGGCGGTCAAAAACAGCGCGTCGCCATTGCCCGCGCTCTAACCATGAACCCGAAATTCATCTTGTCAGATGAATCCACTTCTGCTCTCGACCCTAAAACCACAAGCTCTATCTTGGATTTGCTCATGAAGATAAACGAAGAGTTGGGCATCACAGTTGTGTTTGTAACTCACCAGATGGAAGTTGTGCGTGCGGCTTGCCAGCGAGGGTGCATCCTTGAGGAAGGGCGCATCGCATCACAGGGCACAATAGAAGACATCTTCATCGAAAAGCCAGATGCGCTCAAACGACTGCTTGGCTTTCAAGAGCAAAACTTGCCTCAAAGCGGGCACAACATTCAAATAGCATATCGAATTAAAAATGTTGCAGACGGGCAACTGATAAGTGAAATGTCGCGAGAGATTGATTATCCGCTGGCTGTGATCGACGGGCAAATTTTGGACTATCGTGGCGAGCGCATGGGCATCTTCGTTGTAAATGTTGATGGTGCACACCTCTCGGCTGCGAAAAAATATCTGGATAGCAAAGGCGTTGACTGGAAAGAGCAGGAATAGCATGTCACTAGCGAATTATTCATTTGAACAAATTTTACAGATGCTGGTTTTCCCTGCCGTCTGGGTCACACTAAAGATGGTTTTTTTGTCGGGAGTGTTTGGCACCATATTGGGCTTCATCATAGGCATTGTGTTGGTGATAACCGAAAAAGGCGGGCTCTGCGAAAACGTGGCGATAAACAGAGTGTTAGATGTGGTGGTGAACATCATTCGCTCTTTTCCATTCATCATCTTGATGATATCGATCATCCCTCTAACGCGTTTAATCGTGGGCACATCTATCGGCGACACCGCAGCTCTAGTGCCGCTAACAGTGGCAGCAGCACCCTTCATCGGCAGGATAATTCAAAACGCGCTAAAAGAAGTCAACCCTGATTTAATAGAAGCCGCAAAATCTTTTGGCGCGTCGAAATCGCAAATCGTATTCAGGATAATGTTGAAAGAAGCTGTGCCCGCAATTGTTTCAGGGCTCACATTGGCTGTCATAAATTTGCTCAGTTGTTCTGCAATGGCTGGTGCTGTGGGTGCTGGCGGCTTGGGTGCTGTGGCACTTACATATGGATACCAAAACTTTAACGAAACCATAATGTATAGCATCTGCGTCGTGTTAGTTATCTTGGTGGCAATCTTTCAATATCTGGGCGATTTCCTATACAAAAAGTTGAAGTAGCGCCTTGGGGTGCGCTCTGTGTGCAGCACATTGGAAGTAGCGCTCTGGAAGGGGCACTCTGGGTGCAGCGCCTTGGGGTGCGCTTAGGTTACTTCTCGCCCTGCATGCGCACTATGCCCACTTTGCGCTTGCTTTATTGCCATCTGGCGCTCACTCAAGTTTGCGATAGTAAACAAAAAACATCACACCTGTGGTGCAAACTGCTATCGTGTCGGCCACAGGTTCTGCCAGATATACGCCCAGCGCGGCATCGGGAGTAAAGTTTGGCAAGATGAAGATGAGCGGGATGAGCAAAATTATTTTTCGCCAAACAGTGAGAAAGATGGCTTTCTTTGGCTGGTTGAGCGCTACAAAACTATATTGACATGCCACTTGAACGCCGTATATCAAAAGTGTTGCAAGGTATATGCGCATCGCGGTTTTTGTGTAATCAACCAAGGCGGCATCGTCGGTGAAGATGGAAGCCACCACTCCAGGCGCCGCCATGCAAAGCAGCCAAATCACAAACGACCCACCAACACAGCTTGCAAGCAAAAGGCGAAACGTGCTTTTTACTCTGTCTATCTTTTTGGCACCAAAGTTATAGCTTAGAAGCGATTGTGCGCCTTGCACAAGACCTGGCAAAAGCAACATGACAAATTGCATCACAGAAGTCAATATGCTCATCGAAGCAACTGCCATATCGCCTCCGTGTGTTTGCAGCGATGTGTTAAAACTTATGGCAACGATATTTTCTGTAATCTGCATGAGTGCTGGAGACACCCCAAGCAAAAGGCAAGGCAGCAGCACTTTTATGTTCGGCTTGATATATCGCGCGCGCAACTTCAAGTCAGATTTGGAAGACGAAAGGTAAAAAACAACAAAAAACGCTGTTATGCCTTGCGAAACCACGGTGCCAAGCGCACTTCCAGCCACGCCGAGGGATAGCACCATTACAAACAAAGCGTCTAGCACAATGTTTAACACAGCACCTATAATCACCCCGCACATGCCAACAAACGTTTTTCCCTGCGCAGCGATAAACGAATTTAGCCCCAAAGTTAACTGTGTGAAAAGAGTTCCCAAACAATATACATTCATAAACTCAACAGAATATGTGATGGTGGTTTCGCTTGCGCCAAAAGCCCAGCAAATTTCCCTGCCAAACACCAACATGACAGCGGTTAACACAACAGACAACACTATCAAAAGCCAAGTGCAGCTGCCCATTATCTGTTCTGCCTTGTCTGTTTTGCCTTCCCCCATATAGATGGAAGCACGTGGAGCACCGCCCATGCTCACAAGTGCCGCAAACGTGGATATAGCAAAGATTATAGGCGCGGTGATCCCTACGCCTGCCAAAGCGTCAGAGCCTGCTCCTGGAATGTGCCCCACATACATTTTGTCTATCAAATTGTATGCAATGTTTATCAACTGCGCCAAAACCGCAGGTGCAGCAAGTCTTACAAAAGCTCTGCCTATGGGTGCTTCGCCCAAAAATTTATTTGAATCTGTCATGAATCGCTAGATTTTTGCAAAAGCTTGTTCAAAATCATCTATTAAGTCTTGCACATCTTCTAAGCCCGCAGAAAAGCGAATAAGCTCAGGCGTTATGCCAGACGCGCGTTTAACGTCTTCGGGCACGACAGAATGTGTCATGGTGTAAGGGTGTTCTATCAGCGAAAATGGGTCTCCCAAAGACACTGCCAAGTGTGCCACTTGCATGTTGTCTAACACAGTGGATGCAGACTCAAAACCGTTTTTGCCATTTATGTTGCGCTTCAACTCAAAAGATAACATGCCTGTGCCATATCCGTTCATCTGCCGCTTAACAATGTCGCCATTTTCACATTCAGACAAACCAGGGTAATACACGCGTGCAACTTCTTTTTTTGTCTGCAGATATTTCGCAACTTCTAAAGCGTTTTCGCAGTGTTTCTTTATGCGCAACCCCAGCGTTTGAATGCCACGAATTGTAAGATAGGCATCGTGTGGCGAACACACCGCCCCTGTAAGTTTTGACATGCCTATGCGGCGCAACTCTTGCAGCCATTCTTCGCGCTTTGCCACCACAAGCCCACCGATCACATCGCCGTGGCCATTTAGATATTTTGTGGCTGAGTGAATAATCATGTCTGCACCACATTGAAAAGGATATTGAATGGGAGGCGGCGCAAACGTGTTGTCCACCACCACTATGATGTCATCTCCTGCAATCTCTTTTATCGCAGATATGTCTGTCAGCTTCATGAGCGGGTTGGTGGGTGTTTCAAAAAAGATGATTTTCGTGTTTGGCTGAATGACTTCTTTCACTTTTTTTGGGTCGCTTGTGTCTACGGCAGACACTTCCACGCCAAATTTAGGCATTGTTTGACGAATGAGCAAGTCGGTGCAGCCATACAAACAATCGCCCACGATAATGTGGTCGCCACTTTGCAAAAAAGTCCACACCAGCGATGCTGTGGCACCCATGCCAGACGCACACGCCACAGCACCGCTGCCACCCTCCAAGCTTGCCACCTTATCTTCCAAAACACTCACGGTGGGGTTTTTGTTTCGTGAGTAAACATAGCCAACTTCTTCACCGCTGAAGCGTTTCATGCCTTGCTCTGTGTTCTTGAAACGATATGTGCTCGTTTGATATATGGGCGTGGTCAGGGCGCCAAATTGATCGCCGTGAAGTTTGCCCACGTGAACACTTTTCGTCATAAACCCAGCATTTTTATATTTCTCTGAGTTAGCGTTTTTGAATGATGTTTCATCGTCTGTCATAAATATCCTTTATCTCGATGTTTACTTTGGTGTTTTTAACATTTTAGCGCGGGTGCTTTATCTATGTTGGCGTTTTCGTCGCGCATTTTCGGCGCGTTTGTATTTTAGCGCGAATGCGTCATCTGTGATTGCATTCTCGGCGCGCATTTTTGGCGTGTATTCGGCGCATTTTCATTTTGCGCACGTTGTTATTTTGGCACGTTTAGTTAAGTTAGGTTGAAAGTTTTATCGACGCGCTTCGCATGGCGCAGCACCCCATGTTTATTGCAAGAGGAAGTGCTGCAATGTGGCAAGGTGCGCTTTCAATGTGCACACCAAGAGCCGTAACGCTTCCACCAAGCGCGCCTGGT
The DNA here is from genome assembly GCA_963615035.1 of Phocaeicola dorei. Classification (GTDB taxonomy): domain Bacteria; phylum Actinomycetota; class Coriobacteriia; order Coriobacteriales; family Eggerthellaceae; genus CAVEFW01. Next base: position 5,452 of record CAVEFW010000055.1, on the reverse strand, counting down.
CCTATGCCTGTTTTATTCACCGCTTCAAGCAATTCTGCCTCAAAGGCTTTCTTGTTTATATCTAGGGCGTTATTTATGTCTGGAGTATTTCTTATTTCTAGGGCGTTTTTTTGAGCGTGTTTATCTGTGTTGCCATTATCTGCGTCACCTTTATTTGTGCCGCTTTTATCTTTGTCGCGATCGCTGTTACTGTTCGCAAAGTTGTTCCCGTTGCCATCTTCTGTTTCCAGTGATTGTTCAAGCACTTCCACGCTAACGGGGCGCAAAAGTGCGTGTTTTGCAAGTGTGCCCACTTTGTCGAAAGTGGCTCCAATTCCAACACCGATAATAAGCGGCGGACACGCGTTTGCAGCTTTTTCGCGAACGCACTTTAGAATTTCTTGTTTTATGCCTTCGCGACCTGCACTTGGGGCAAGCATGCAAACACGACTCGCATTGTCTGATCCGCCGCCTTTCAACATCACATGCAAAATTATGTCGCTGCCACCCACGATAGCAATTTCCTTAAACGCTGGAGTGTTATTTTTTGTGTTTGTGCGATTAAAGAGCGCATCTTTCACGATGCTCATGCGAAGCTTACCTTTTTCATATGCCCTCGATGTGGCCACATCCACACCATCTAATATGTCGACAGGCACATTTTTTGTGGCGTGGCGCCCCACTTCCAAGCGCACCCAAACGCTTCCAGTGTCTTGGCATATCGGAACGCAATCTGTGTGTGCAATTTGTGCATTTTCGATTAACTGGTCGAGCACTTTCACGCCGCGATATTCTTTTTTCTGGTTTTCAAAAAACCGAGCAGCTTTTATGGCTTCCAACACATCGCTTCTGGGGTGAGTGGCGCATTCTAATATGGCGTCTTCCACTGCTTTTTCAATGCCCTTGCGTGTGAATTCATATGTCTTCATCTATAGCCGCCCTCATTTAGTGTTTGTGCAATGCTGTATTATAGCAACTGATATTAGCAATATATGCAAAATGAAACACAAAGCGCAAAAAGGGAAAACGGGTCTGCAAACACAAGGAGAGAGAAATGGCTGACATTCAAATGAGGTTTCACAAAGACATGCTTGCGCTAACAAGCCCGCTTAAACCCGTTTTGTGCCGCCAGGGGTTCGACACAACCAACTTGGCTTTGGCGTATATCTTGGAAGAAGACACGCTTCGCGCGGCGTATAGCGTGATTGCGGCTTCGGGGGCGCAATGTTTGGTAGCAGACACCACAGATTTTCTGCCAGCACGTCTGGCACATGTAAACTTGGGCGACAAACTGCCAGAGCTGGCAAGCAGTGCTTTAAAGATGGTGAACAGCTTTAAGCCTCAGCATGTTTTGGTTGAGGTGGGTGAGTGTGACTTGCCCTTGGATCCGTCTAGTAAAAATAGTTTGCTGGAGCACAGAGGTCAATATGAACGCGCAGGCAGAGCGTTTGAGTCGGCTGGCGCACATAGAGTCAACAATGCACAAAAAAACAACGGTAATATGCTGGAGAGCGCGACAGAAGTTTCAGACAACGTTTCCTTTGATGCCTATTTTCTTTCGGGATTTACAAACATAACAAAGCTAAAGTGTGCTTTGATGGGGCTCGCGAAAGTGAGCGACAAGCCGATCTTTGCGAGTGTGAATATGGGCGAGCTTGTGAAAGTTGCAAGGCGTTGCGGTTTGAGTAAGTTGGACGCAGCAATCTATGCAGACGTGCTTAAAGACGCTTTCAGCGTTATGTCGGAATATGGCGCAAGTGTTTTAGGGTTTCAGACGTCTGCCCCACCCGATGCTATCGCAGGCGTGATAGAAAAAGTTGCACCAAGTTTTGACTTACCTATTTTGGTGGAACTAGAAGTGGGGGACGACGGAAACGACACCAGAAGCAACGTCAAAAATATTGCTGGAAACAATATTGACAACGGTGTTGGCAATTTGAACAGCGGTAAAAATGATGTTACATCATCGTTTTATGGGCACCCTCAGCAAATGTTCGAGGCTGCAGATATTTTAAGACGTGCAGGCGTGCAATTTTTGCGAGCATGTGGCGATGCCACGCCAGCTTATGCAGGCGCTCTGGCTGCAAGCTGTGCAGGCGCAGATGTGGTGATTGATTAAAACGCGAGTTACATATTAAAAATTAAACAGCAAACAAAAAGAGAAAAAGAAAAGTGCAGAAATGTGTTCGGTAAACGAAAACAAAACAACTAAAGATGAGTTTTTTATGCGCGAGGCATTGCGTCTGGCTCACCTAGGAGTCGGATGGGTGGACCCAAACCCAGCGGTGGGGTGCGTCTTGGTGCGTGATGGCGAAATTGTTGGCCGGGGCTATCACACAAAATATGGGCTTGCACATGCTGAACGCGATGCCCTGAAAGACTGCGAAAAGAAAGGCGGGGCAAACGCAGCAGCTGGTGCCACAGCATATGTAACACTAGAGCCTTGCTCTCACACAGGCAAACAGCCCCCTTGCACACAGGCACTAATCGCTGCAGGCATAAAACGAGTGGTGGTGGGGCAGATAGACCCAAACTCTTTAGTTTCGGGGCGCGGCATTCAGCAGCTGCGAAATGCTGGCATAGAGGTTGACGTTGGCGTGCTTCAATCTGATTGCGAAAAATTCAACAGGGCTTGGAGGCATTTTATTACAACGGGCACGCCCTATGTGATCATGAAATATGCCATGTCTGCAAATGGTGACACAGTGCCAACGCGGGGCGAGCACACACAAATTACAGGCAGTTTTGCGCAGGTGCGCACGCACAAAGATCGCATGGCGTGTTCTGCCATAATGGTTGGCGCAAAAACTGTTGCCATAGACGACCCACAACTCACATCCCGCCTTGATATTCTTTGTAATCCTGAAGGCGAAACGACGACGTCAGAAACAATTCCACCTTTAGGCATAAAGCAGCCCCTTCGCATTGTTTTGTCTGCCAGCGCAAACGTGCCTCTAACTTCAAAGCTTGTAAAAAGTGCAACGCCAGACGCTCCCGTGCTGGTTATAGTTTCGCAAAACGCAAGTAAAAAGCGCGTGTGTGCGCTAAAAGAGGCGGGCGTGAGTGTGGAGCTTTTGCCATGCGATGAAAACTCACAGATAAAATGGGAAAACATCTTAGCAACACTGGGAAAATGCGGCGTTGTTTCGCTTTTGGTGGAAGGCGGCCCCACCTTGCATTCAAGTTTAGTCAAAAGCGGGTGTGTAAGTGAGGTTCAAGCGTATTGTGCTGGAAAAATGTTTATGGGTTCAGGCGAAAACGCTCAATCAAGAAATGGTCATTCATCAGGCATTGGCGCAGCTAACGTCGACAAAGCGAGCGTTTACGCGTCAGACATTAACAGCAAAACAAACATCAACACACCAGCAAACCATCACGAAAAAAACAGCGAAGATAGTAACGGAAAGAGCAACGAAAAAGGCAACGCACCAAAATTCAACAATATGTTGAAACTTGATGCCCCTGAAGTGGAAGTTTTGGGGAAAGACGTGTTAATCACATGGCGCGCTAGGCACTAAGTGTGGGTTTTAGCATGTTGGAATTTCAGAACGTAAAACTCTCGCTCGATTCTGTTCTAGATGATGATTGCGCGGATTTACGCTGCGCGGCTGCCAAGGTTTCGGGCGCAAGTGAGGCAAGCATAAAGCGCGTGAAAGTGCTCAGACGAAGTGTTGATGCGCGGAAAAAAAGCAACGTTTGTTTTGTGGTCGCCTTAGGCGTGGAGTTTTTTGGAGACAGCAAAGAAATAGAAGCCAAAATTTTGTCGCAGGGAAGCCGCGCTCGTGGTGTGCGCGTGAAGTTGCATGAACCATATAAGCCACAAAAAATTCCCAATTTTCAAAAATTGCCCTCTTCGCGTCGTCCGTCAGAGCGCCCAGTTGTTGTGGGCACAGGACCAGCAGGCTTGTTTGCGGCACTTTATTTGGCGCGTGCGGGGTTGCGGCCTTTGGTGTTGGAGCGCGGAGGCAACATCGAACAGCGCACACGTGCCGTAGACAAATTTTTCAACGATGGCGAATTGAACTTGCATTCAAACATTCAATTCGGCGAAGGTGGCGCGGGCACATTCAGCGACGGAAAACTAAATACAAATTCAAAAAACCAGCTCACAAAACATGTGCTTCGTTGGTTTGTTGAAGCCGGTGCGCCTCGCGACATAGAAGTGTGCGCAAAGCCGCACATAGGCACCGATAGGCTGCGCGATGTGGTTTGCAACATGCGAAAAGAAATCGAAAAGCTTGGTGGAGAAGTGCGATTCAACACACAGCTTGTGGGGTTAAAATTCAACGAGGGAAAACTTACATCGCTGCAAACAATTTCTACAGATTGTTTAAATAATACCTCACAAACATCTGAAAATAACACCCCGCAAACTATTCCTGCAACTCGTTTGGTTTTGGCCTGCGGTCATTCGGCGCGAGACACATATGAGATGTTAAACGACGCGCATATAAAGATGCAATGCAAACCATTTTCAGTTGGTGTGCGCATAGAACACAAACAAGTTGACATAAATCTCGCTCAATATGGAAAGTTTGCGAAACACCCAGCGCTAGGTGCCGCTGATTACAAGCTGTCAGTCCATCTGCCAAGCGGGCGTGGTGTTTACACTTTTTGCATGTGCCCTGGTGGTGTGGTGGTTCCTGCAGCAAGTCAAGAGGGCGGTGTTTGCACAAATGGCATGAGCTATCACGCTCGCGCTGGGCAAAACGCCAATGCGGCACTGCTTGTTGGGGTGAATCCCGCCGATTATTTGGAAGATGGGGAAAGCGCAAACGTGCTTTCAGGCATTCGCTTTCAAGAAAAAATAGAACGAGCTGCATATAGCTTGGCGCAACAAAGAAGCACTGCCGATGGCGTTAACAACGCTAAATACGCTGCACCTGCACAAACTGTTGGCAGTTTTTTGAGCGGCACAAAGTCAGTTCCAAGTAAAAAAGTTGCTCCCACATATGCGCGAGGCGTTGTGTGGACAGACATTCAAGATTGTTTGCCTGAATTTGTAACTTGCGCACTGAAAGAAGCCTTGCCCATTCTTGACAGGAAGCTTCACGGGTTTGCAGATGCTCAAGCTGTGCTTACAGGCGTTGAAACGCGCAGCTCAAGCCCTGTGCGCATATTGCGCGACGAAAACATGCAAGCCATGTTTTCTTTTGATGAAAGCTGTAGCACAAACGCAAATGCGAATGCGAATGCGGACTCAAGCATAGGCGCAGGCGCAAAAGCAAATTCAATCCCAAACACAAGCACAACCACAAAAACCAAAACAGAAAAACATGCAGGCAGTGGCGTATATCCAGCTGGCGAGGGCGCGGGTTATGCTGGTGGCATTGTGAGTGCCGCACAAGACGGACTGCGTGTTGCACAAGCTATTTGCGAACAGTTGCTATAAAATAGGGCAAAATTTAGCGACGCCCGCAAGCACACACGGGCACAAGCGCCATGCAGGCACGTAGGAAAACAAGAACAAAAC
>CAVEFW010000054.1:0-11014 GCA_963615035.1 Phocaeicola dorei | reverse complement strand
AATCAGAGGCAGATGAGCTGGCCACAAAGTGGGGCTGGGTATACGACAACAACTCAAGCCCAATATTCTATTCTGCTGAATATTCCGCTGGCAACACCATGCCTTGTGCCTCTGGTGTATATCGTTTGTATAACGGCGGACTTGCAGCACACCACTTCACCACCAACAAAACAGAAAACGACTCGCTCATTGCAAACAGTGGCTGGAAGGGCGAAGATGTGGGCTTTAGGGCATATGAGCAAACAGACACAGTGAAAACAGACTCATCGGGTGTGGCTGTTGTGGCAGACAAGAGTCAAAATAATCGACTGACGAAAGTTGTCGTCACCGAAGACTCTGCAAGCAAAACTAACTCTCTAAGCTCAGCTCGTGGTATAGCAAATGTTACCGTGACAATTGATAATAACGGTAATATTATAATTACTTTCCCACAGAAAATTACCATTCAAAACATCGTGATAGACGCTTACACAATCGCTAAAAACGAAAGCGATTCCAAGGCTGTCGACGATCGCCCTGTGGTTGTTTATCAAAACGGCGCATCAGATAGCATAACAGGCAAAACAGATTCAAAGGGTGAAACTAGATTCGACACTGTGATCGATTTTAATAACGCAAGCGTCGCCTCTGACAATCTGGTTTACACGGGCAGTGCAATAGAGCCTGCTGTGACTATCGATGGTTTGGAACAAGGTCGCGATTTTGAAGTTGAATATGCCAACAACACAAATGCTGGCACGGGCAGTGCTACAGTTAAAGGCATCGGCAACTATTCAGGTGAAAAAACTTACACGTTCACAATCGCCAAAGCACCTCTTAGTTATGCTTGGCATTATGCCGCATCATCTTATGATGGAAATGCACACGTGCCAACGCTCAGCGTGAGTGGTGCTGTGGGCAGCCAAAGCATTACCCCAAGTGTTACATACACAAAAGAGGGCAGCACCGATGCAATAGATGCCAAAGACGTGATAAATGCTGGCAAATATACAGCCACAGCCACTCTAAGCGATGCAGATGCTGCAAATTATGCCGCACCAGCAAACACAACGCAAAATTTCGAGATCACAAAGACTTCTCTGAAATACACGTGGGTTTATGGTGCAGCCAAATATGATGGAAAATCTCACAAGCCTTCTTTAGTTGTAACAGATGGCAACGATGAAAAAGTGTCGATCACTCCACAAGTTAGCTATGCAAGCTCAGATGGCACAACATTCGGTGAAAATGACAACATAGTGAATGCTGGCACATACACAGCCACTGCCACTCTAAGTGCCACAGATGCTGCAAATTGCACAGCACCACAAAACACCACGTTTACTTTCGAGATCGAAAAAGTAAATCTAACATTCAACTGGACTTACAAAAATGCCACATATAACGGCGCTGCTCACACGCCAACACTCAGCGTGACTAGCGACGCAGGCTCTTTGCGCATGACCCCAACTGTCACATATGTAAAACAGGGTGACACCGCACAGATTGCCGCGGCAAATGTGAAAGATGCTGGCACATATACAGCCACAGCCACACTCAGCGGCGTGGATGTTGCAAATTACAACTTGCCTAGCAACACTACATATGATTTCACAATCGGCAAAGCAAACCTCACCTTCACTTGGACAAGCGTGGTTGCATCTTACGATGGCGCATCTCACACTCCATCACTCAGCGTGAGCGGAGCCGCCAGTGGTCAAAGCATAAAGCCAGTTGTTACATATGTAAATGATAGCGGCACCGCAGTGGCAGCACCTATAAACGCTGGTAAATACACAGCAACAGCTGCCTTGAGCGAAAAAGACGCTGTGAACTATAACGTGCCTGCCAATTCGACGAAGAGTTTCGAGATCGGCAAGGCAAACATCGAGTTTAAGTGGGATTACCAAGCAGCTGCATTCGATGGAAAATCTCACACTCCAACAATCAGCGTAACTGGAGCACCACTTGGCCAGACAGTTACCCCAAGCGTTACATACACAAAAGAGGGCGACACTTCCGCAGTGGCTGCGCCTACAAATGCTGGTAAATACACAGCAACGGCCGCACTCAGTGCTGCAGATGCTGTGAACTATAACTTGCCTAGCAACGCAACGAAGAACTTCGAGATCACAAAGACAACCCTGTCTTATGACTGGACATACACGGCAGCATCTTACGATGGCGCATCTCACACTCCAACAGTCAGCGTAAGCGGCGTGCCAAGTGGTCAGACAGTAACTCCAAGCGTTACATATGCAAAAGAGGGTGAAAGCACACAGATTGCCCAGGCAGACGTGAAAAACGCTGGCACATATATAGCAACAGCCACACTAAGTGAAACAGCAGCTGCAAACTATAACTTGCCAAATAACACAACTTACACGTTCAAGATCACGAAGGCAGACCCCACATATGTGAAGCCTGACACTCTTACAGGCGTGAGGGGCGACACTCTTGCAGATGTTGCTATTCCAGCTGTCACAGGCGGCACATTTACATGGGAAGCCAGCGACACAACCCTAGATAAAGTTGGCACACAAACCTTTAGTGTTCTGTTTACTCCTAGCGATACCACCAATTACAACACGGCTGATGATAGGCTCACCGTGCTTGTGAAAGATTTCTATACTGTAACCTTTGATGCTGATGGCGGAGATCCAGAGCCAGAGGCACAAAAAGTGGTCGAGGGCGACAAGGCACAAAACCCTGCCAGCGACCCTGAAAGGAAAGGCTACACGTTTGAGGGATGGACGCTCAACGATTCAGACTACAACTTTGATACCGTGCCTACCTCGAACATCACACTGAAAGCAAAATGGACAGCGAAAGATCACAACGTGGTCGTTGCAGTAACTGGCACTGGCACGAACACTGCAAGCATATCTGCTGAAACTGCTGCAGACGTGCAAGATTTGTATGCTGACACAGACGATGTGATTACCGTAAAGCCTGTGGCAGACAACGATAACTACATAGCTCAGGTGCGCTATGGTACGCGCGCAACAGGCACAACCGATGAATACGCCGCATACACGGCAGTGAAGGCAGCGCAAGACGGCACCTACACCTTTGCAAAACCGGCAGACGATGTGAAGGTATACGTCGATTTCGTGAGCAAAGTGTGGGACGGCACCATGGATGTAACGTGGTATGACCCTGAAGCCACGGAAATCCATTTGCAATATGCGGCACAATATGAAGGCTTGGCCGCCATCGTGAATGGCATTTTTACCACCTATCCAACGAAGACAATTCCGCAAACTGGCTCAGTTGATGAACACCAAGTGCCCGACTATGATGCATACTTGACAGGCATGGGGGCAGACTTTGAGGTAAACACTGTAAAAGAAACCGACGCTTCCTCTGGCACGGAAACAGAAAAAGAAGTGTATAACATAAAGAGCAACAACCTTTATGGCGAATTTAGTGCCACCTATGATTTGGTGGATATGCAAGTGGGCACAACCGAAACGGTGACAGGCATCACGAAAACCGCGCGTGTGGTGGGCGATGCAAAGAACATAGTGAGCTATAGTTCCGTGGGTTCTCACGGTGGAAACAACCAAGTGACAACTAGCACTTATTTCTATGGCGACGACGACATGAACGGAAAGAAAGTCTACATCGACGCCGACCTAGACTTTGGTGGCACGAAAACAGCAGCGGGCGCGTGGGACACTTCAAGCCCATTGTTCATGAGCCCTGCTGGTCAATATGCCATGTTGCCACAAAATGGATTCGCTGTGCTAGGTTCATCGTTTAACGGAACACTCGATGGCTTGGGACATAAGTTTGAAAACGTATATGCAGAACGCTATGCTGCGGGTGGCAACTTTGGCGACTCTCAATCGCTAGGCATTATCGGTCGTCTTGGCAACCACGACGGAGATCCTAAAGAGATAGCTGCCGTGAACCCAACAGTGCGCCAGATTGTGTTTGAGTCTGGCTGGATGAGTGCTAGACGTTCAAGCGGTTGCATCGTGGGCAAGATTGGTCAAACATCTGCCACAAAACTAGCTGATGGTTCCACTGGTGGCATAATTGAATATTGCATCAACAAAGCAGACATCATCGGCACCGACAAAAAAGGCATAGGCGGCATAGTTGGTGCTGGTTGGAACAAGGGTGTTGTTCGCTATTGCGCCAACTTTGGTTCTGTGAAGTGCAGACTTGAGTATGCGCCAGGTTCTGGCTTCATGGCTGGTGGCATAGTTGGGTCTTGTGAGGTGCCAGTAATCGGTTGTTATAACGTGGGCGATGTTCTCACAGGCAACACAGGCACATCTCGATATTCAGAGGCAATCGGCACTAACAATGGCAGTTGCACATGGACAGATTGTTTCTATCTTTATGGGTCCGACCACAACACAAGTTATCCTGGTGTCTATTATGGAACTTCTACCAACGTTAAATCCTTTGGCACGAATGGAGATTATGAAAACCTTGAAGCTTGGATGCCTAACGGATGGTCATCTGCCAGCGAAGGCGGCACTCAAATCTGGTTCGACGACACTGAAAACACTGGCGTGAACGCTAAAGACGGCGTGAATTATCCACTTCTTTTCTTCCAGTCGGACAAAGTTGACACAGAAAAGGAATACACAATCACCATAACTCAGCCAGCCGAGGGCAAGGTGAGCGCATCTTCCACCAAGGTGAAATATGGCGAGAGCATCACTTTGTCAAACGAGGTGACAAACCAGTTCTATAAGTTCAAGGCATACAAGGTAAACGGCGTTGAAACAACTAAAACTGCGTTCACTGTGACGAGTGATATGACAGTTGAGGCTGAATATGTGGCACTCAATAAACTAACCTTTAGCATTGAGGATTGCACCGATAAAGATTGGACAATCACCGCCAAAAAGACAGGCATTGTATCTAAAGACGGCGTGGCCACAAAAGTGGAAAATGCAGATTTGAATGCTGGAGACACCATATATGAGGGCGACGTTATCACCATTTATCCTGTCATCAAAGAAGGCGCAACACCAGCAGATGTAAGCAAGGAATATACTGGAAGATTTTCTTGCAGGTTCTATACAAGTGCAGACCACTCAACAGCGCTGAACTATAATGCTACGCGCACTGTTGACGCCAATGTGACTTACTTTGAGGGCTCTGTCATGGAAGCTTACACGCAAGATAAAGTTTGGTTGAGCCTGGCTGATACAAGTTGGTATGAGGGTCATGAATCTGACAGTGAATACACCATAACCACCGCAGCTCAACTGGCGGGCGTTTCAAAGCTAGTGTATGATTCAACGACGAATAAACAAACGACCAATTTTAGCGGCAAGACCATCAAGTTAGGACAGGATATATCTCTTGCTAACACCGATGGCACATCTGGCACTCGCGCATGGAGTTGCATTGGTGCAGCATATAGCAGTTTGAACGACAATGCATTCGCAGGCACATTCGATGGGCAAAACCACAAGATTACCGATATGTATATTCCTCAGTCTGAAGTGACTGGCAATTTCAGGTCTTATAGAGGCTTATTTGCTTTCGCAAATGGAGCGACTATCAAAGATGTAGATGTGTCAGGCACTATAAATACTTGCTATAGCAACACTTACATTGGCTCTGTTGTTGCATCTGCAAAGAACACCACGATAGATGGTTGCACATCTAATGTGACCATCAACGGAATTAGCGGCACATACTATACCGCGAGTGTGGGCGGAATCATTGGCTATAGCGAAGGGTGCACAATCAAGAATTGCACAAACAAAGGCAACATCGAGGCATACACTGGAAGCTCGACTTGGACGTCAACTGGAGTGGGTGGCATTTTAGGTAATGGAAAATCAACCACAGCCATTGAAAACTGCGTTAATGCAGGCAATGTTTCATCGCCCACCGATAAAAGTTGCACTGCATATATTGCTGGCATAGCAGGTTATCTGGAGAAAGCAAGCATTACAAAGGCTTCTAATTCGGGTAACATAACTGCTGGTTCTAATTCGGCTAATGCTTGCGGTGCAGGCATCGTGGCTTATGGGTCAACTGTTCCGATAGACCAATGTGCAAACACGGGAACAATCACAAGCTCAAAGAGTGTTGCCGCAGGCATTGCTGGTTACATCTATTATGAGGGTAAAGTAACAAATTCATATAACCAAGGTGCGGTGAGCACTCTTAACTCGAGTAACGCTTACGCGTATGCTGGCGGCTTGGTGGGCAGCTTCAACTGGGCAAACGCAACGATGGAAAATTGCTACAACACGGGAGCTGTGACAAGCGCATATGCGGGCATTGCTGCAGCCACGGTTCCTTATTTTCAAAGTGGAAAAACACTTACTGCCACTAATGTGTTCTATCTTGACTCCACCGCGAAAACTAAAGATGCAAGTGTGACGGGAGCGGTGTCTAAGACGGACGCGGAACTTAAAGGTGCAGCAACGCTAACTGCACTGGGAGACAAATATAAGGCGAGCAGCGGGTCTTATCCTGTGCTTGCATGGGAGTCGTAAGTTTGGTGTGTTTTTAGATTACGCGCTCGCTTACTTGTTTATTTGCTTACGCACTTACTTGCGCACACGCGGCTTTATTTAGCCTCCTTTATGGAGGATCACCTCCTTAAAACACGCGCCTTCGGGCGCGTGTTTTTTTTGTTTTCACTGGCGCGCACGAGTGCGTGCTTTTATGTTGAAATAGGGGTGTAAATAATTCTAAAAACGCTATAATATGAATTTAAGAATAATTCACGAGGAAGTTATGCGTGAGCGCGTGTTTGTTGTTTTTTTGTGAGTGTCTCGCGCGGGTGCTGATGTTCACTTTGTGCGAGCGCGTGTTTTATGTGGGCGCGAGTGTGTTTTACACGTGCCTTGCGAGGGCGCTGGCGCGGGCATGAAGTTGCTCGGGCGCGATGTATGAGGAGGGGGAGTTGAAATGAGTAAGCTAAATCAAGCAAAACATATGAAACCTGGTAGAAGCAAAACGCTCAACTTGGGTAAATCTTTGTCTTTGGTGTTGGTGCTTTGCTTGGCTGTGATGATAGTTCTTTTGGCGTTGTTGCTCGCGGCAAGCGGAAACGTGATGTCGGGCGTGGGCGGTGGCGCATCTCAGTTAAGTGCAGACGCCAAACAATCTCAAGGCGGCGAGAGTTCCGAGGCGCAGGCAACGCGCGCTTCAGCCGCTAGTGCCGCAAGTGCTGCTTCGTCTTCTGCGCGCGCGGCAAGCGCATCTTCTGGGTCGCGCGCGTCGAGCGCTGTGTCTTCTTCTGCGGTGTCTAGCACATCGCTTGCCACCACTGCTGGCATAATTGCGGGTGAGAGCGAACAGTCAAGCGAAAACAGAGTTAAAGCCAGCCACGGCAAAGTGTTGGGATATTGCAACATAACGTATATGTGGTTTAACGCGCCCGACGCGAGCACCGAGCTTTACAATTCGGCGGGTTCGCGCGAATTTTTGTGGTTGCCAGATGCAACCAAGGCATCAAGGGGCGTGAAATATACGATAGATGGCAACTATTACAAGGGATATGTGCTCTATACACACGACGCTCAAGGCAAAACGTCCGGGAGCTATACATTTTCTGGATGGAGTGTTAATGGTGCCATCACAAGCGCAGATATAACAAATGGTGTTGATGTTTCTTCGCAGTTGGTCACAAGCGACGATGAAATTCTTATCTATGGCGCTTGGGAGCACAAGGTGATAGATGCAGATAAATCGGATGGCGAAGATGAGAGCAAAGATGACAGCGGTGGCGATGATAGCGGCGACGCGGATGATTCTGATGATGACAAGGGCGACGTTGACGGGGATGACGACGGCGACAAAGATGATAGCGATGATGAGGGCGATGATTCCGATAAAGATAAAGGCGATGATAGCGGCGACGCGGACAAAGGCGATAAAGGAGATAGCGAAGACGGCGACAAGAAAGACGATGACAGCAAAGGTGATGATGCAGACAAAGACCCCGACAAGGGTGATGGTGATGACAAAGGAGATGCTGATAAAGGCGATAGCGACGACAAGGGTGGCAGCGATGATAAAGGCGACGGAGACGACAAGGGAGATGACAAGGGCGATGGCGCAGACAAAGAAGAAGAAGCCATCAAGCACAGTGTCATTTACACGTGGGCTAATTTCCCCATCCTCTCTCACACTTATCGATATATAGATGCTAATGGCAACGATGTTGTGCTTGCCTTGCCCGAGAGCAAAAGCGTTGCCGAGGGCAAGACATATGATATAGATGCAACATACACGAAAGATTACTTGTTCTATGCGGCAGACATGAATGGCTGGTATTTACGTTCATACACTTTTTCTGGGTGGTCGCTTGTGGGCACGCAAACCATGGGCACTACGGACGTGAAGATTACAGGCACGTGGACAGACAGCGGGCTTCTTGTGCGCAATGTGTCTTATGAGTGGGAAGGTGCGCCGAGCGAAGACGCGCAACTCTATAGAGATATGGAAGACGAAGATAGCAAGGTGGAGTTGAAGTTGCCTGAGAGCCAGATAAAGATAGCGGGTACGGAACTGCGCCTAGATAGCACCTATGAATCTGGGCTTGAGTTATATGAAAAAGATGATACAGGCGCGTTTGTGCGCAAGTGGACATTCTTTGGGTGGAGCGAGCCCGACACGTTCATCGTGGAAAATCAAGACATGGTTATTCGTGGCGAGTGGGCTTCTGAGGATATGTGATGAGCAACGAGTTGCAAAAGAGAAGCACACCCGCTTACGCGGGCAAGATGATTTTTTTGGCAGTGCTTTTGGTGGTGCTTTTCTTTGCGTCGCTTTGCATAGGGTCTTACATGATAGGCTTAGACGACATCTTCAACGTGATGTATGCAAACACGCTAGGGAAAATTTTCGCGGGGGGCGCGGGTGCGTTGAGCGGAGCAGGCGCGGCTGACAGCGCGGGCACTTTGAGCGGCGCAGGAGCGCACAGCGTGTCTTCGCAAGTGCAAGTGCTCTTACTCGAAGTGCGCGTGCCTCGCGTGATTATCTGCGTGTTCGTGGGCGCGGCGTTGTCTGTGGCAGGTGCCGCCTATCAAGGGCTATTTCAAAACCCCATGTGTTCACAAGATGTGCTTGGTGCTTCATCGGGCGCGGCATTCGGCGCAGCACTGGGGCTTTTATTCGGTGCCTCGGGTGCAGGCGTTTCAGTCTTCGCATTCGTGTTCGGGCTCTTGGCGGTGGCGCTTTCACTCTCTGTGTCTAAGATAGGGCGAACGGGTTCCATCTTGGCGCTCATCTTGGCAGGCATGGTGGTGAGCTCGCTTTTTTCCAGCGGAGTTTCCGCCATAAAACTGGTGGCAGACACCGAGGAAGTTTTGCCCGCCATCACCTATTGGCTCATGGGGTCGCTCACAGGCGTGCGCTCGCGCGATGTTTTCCCCACGTTGGCGCTGATAATAATCGCGAGCATCCCCATCTTCGTGTTGCGCTGGAAAATAAACTTGCTCGCCACAGGCGAAGACGAGGCGAAAAGCATGGGCGTGAACACGCGCGTGGTGCGGCTTGTGGTCATCGGCGCTGCCACGTTTTTAACTGCCACATGCATATCCACGTGCGGGTTAATCGGCTGGGTGGGGCTGGTCATTCCTCATTTCGTGCGACTATTTGTGGGCAACGATTACAGACGCGTGGTGCCCGCGTGCATGCTCATGGGTGCATCGTTTCTGCTGGTGGTAGACGACATTGCACGCATGGCCACCACCTCTGAAATTCCCATCGGCATTTTAACTTCGTTCGTGGGTGCGCCGATATTCCTCTTCTTGATTAAGCAAGGAGGAAAAAATGCTCTTAGAGATTAAAGACGTTGCGTTTTCGTATGGAGGTGTGTCGCGAAGTAACACGGCGCGAAGTGCTACTGCGAAAAGTGCTAGTGCGAAATATGAGGTCAAGCAGGACGCGGCGAGCAAATCTAGCGCAGCCAAGCAAGACGCGGCGAGCAAATCGCGCGTGTTGGATGGCGTGTCTTTCGCGGCGGATGCGGGGCAACTCGTGGCACTCATGGGGCCAAACGGCGTGGGAAAATCCACGCTCTTCAAGTGCATCTTGAATTTCTTGGACACCTATTCAGGCGAAGTTTTAATCGATGGCACCTCTACGCGCAACATGAGCAGGTCTGCCCTTGCGAAAAATATCGCATACATTCCGCAGGCAACACGCCAAGTGTTCGACTTCACGTGTTTGGAGCTGGCACTCATGGGCACTACTGCCACGCTCTCTGCTCTTTCCACCCCAGGGCGCGAGCAGGAAGAAGAGGCATTTCGCGTCATGGAAGATTTAGGAATAGCGCACCTAGCGAACAGACCGAGTGGAGAGGTGAGCGGAGGCGAATATCAGTTGGTGTTGCTGGCGCGTGCGCTTTTGCAGCGTGCTCGCATTCTTCTGATGGATGAGCCCACCGCAAACCTAGATTATGGCAATCAGCACTTGGTGATGAGGCGCATTGCGCGCCTTGTGGATAGTGGATATTTGGTTATCACTTCCACACACGACCCCAACCAAGTGCTTTTATATGCGCATCAAGCGGTGGTGCTAAAGCGCGGGCGCGTGATGTTGCAAGGGTCTCCTGATGGCGTGCTCACGCCTGAAAACTTAAGCGAGCTTTATGGCGTGAGCATTTCTGTTCTTTCTGCAGAAAGCGCGCGAGGTGATTTGAATATTTGCTATCCCGATTTCAAGGAGTGCAATCATGACTAAGAAAATTGACATAAAAGTGGGGCTGGCAGGGTTGCTGGCGCTCGTGTGTGCGAGTTTGGTTTTTTTCGCGATTGCGCTCACACCGCGCGTGGCATTCGCCGATTTCACAGTGTATGTGGGATATACGGGCGGACCATATTATGAAAAAGCGCGCTATTCGTCAGACGAGATGCACGCCATGAGCGATGGCGTGTTATATGAATATTCATCGATAGATTCGATGCCTGCCATTCGCAAAGGATATGGATACGGCGTGAGGCTAGACACGTTTTTTAGGATTGCAGGCATAGACAACACGCAACTCAAGCGTTTCTTTTTCTCT
The DNA here is from genome assembly GCA_963615035.1 of Phocaeicola dorei. Taxonomy (GTDB): domain Bacteria; phylum Actinomycetota; class Coriobacteriia; order Coriobacteriales; family Eggerthellaceae; genus CAVEFW01. Next base: position 30 of record CAVEFW010000054.1, on the reverse strand, counting down.
ACGGAAGACGGATATATCGCTGATGACGGG
>CAVEFW010000053.1:0-3170 GCA_963615035.1 Phocaeicola dorei | reverse complement strand
CTTTAGCTGTGCACCCTCGCCCCGATTTATCGCACGTTATCTCTCTTCTGCCTCCCATGCAGTCACGCTCGTTTATTCTGCACTTGTAATTTGGAATTTCTGTTGGGTAAGATATAGCACTAGATTCATACAAGTCTTTCAGCATCTCTTTTGCGCATGACAAAAACCCATATAACTCCATATACGATGACCATTTCTTTATCTTTGTTGTGCTAGGAATTGAATTTGTGAAAGCGTGGTAAATCGCAATGGAAGCGTTTTCACTAGTGTCTAAATATGTTTTGTAATTTATTGGTCCTAAAATGAAATCACAAATGCTATATAGCGATGCATTCGGGTCTTTCGCTAAATTGTTAACCTGCGCTAACATCGCGCTCGGCATTTCCTTTAACATCACACTTCGATATAAATTCTTTGCAATTTGCACTTTCAGTGCATCGAAGTTTTCTATGGTGATTTCGCACCCAAGTGACGCGGCCAGCGCGCTCGACCAAGCAATGCCTCCGTAATCATCTTTGTCACTTGCAATGGCGTGCATATCTATAAAGACATAAAAGCAATATCGCAGCAGATAATCGTTCCCGCTCGGTTCTGGTGTCACAGAAAAACAGGTTATATACGCCCAAGTTGCCACACCCTGCGGGCAGCATTGCCAATCTGGCGGATGTTCCCCGTCTTCGTTTCCCGTGCAGGCATACTGACCATAATATCCCCAAATATACCCTGCCTGATTATGTAACGACCAACAACCAACTGTTGCAGGAATTGCTCCTCCTCCAAAACCCGATGTGTCCCAAAATCCAAAGGACACGATGTGAAAAGGTCTGTGCCCTTGACGCGTTGCTTCATTTTGGTTTATTGGAAGCTGCGCCCCAGAAAGTGAATCAGTCATATATTCCGAGTAAGAGTTTGCCTCCAATTGAATGCGGTCAAAGGCATCTATTCCATATGAATGATTTCTAAGCGGCCAATCTCTTTGATCTGCGCTCACATAACCCAGGCCCTGATCGGTGCCCCAATATGCTTGCGAGTTTTGCCCGAAAGTGTCATACCTCATCAGTGAGCATGGTGCAATAATCGGCGTTCTTGGTCTATCCCCTGGGTGAAACAAGTTAGAGTTCTGTGGAAGTTGCACAATGTTAGGCTTTGAGTATACGTTTGCCATGTTGCTCGTTGCATATTGAGTTGCCCGTGCTTCGTCTTTGATAGTTGCTGAAATCAAAAGACTAGCAGCACATATAAAAAGGCGTCTGCGTGTGATGCAATGTGAAAAAAGCGAATTTTTCCCTGCGCTGTTTCTTTGTTTTGCTTTACCAGCTATGTTGCCCTGCTTTACTTCACCAGCTATATCGCCCTGCTTTGTTTTGTCAGCCATATTGCCCTGAATGCAAGATAATTTTTCGTTGCTCATTGCCATCACCTACACAATCGACATAAACTGCACAGCAGCGTTATAGATAACGGGGCCTACTGCCAAAACTATGATTATCGGAAAGAAAACAACGAAGATGACAGGAATCATTTTGTTAGGCAATTCGTTTATTGCAACCAACGTGTCTGTGTAATATTGATCTCTTGCAGCCTTTGCTTGCACATTCAACGTTCTGCCTATAGATGTTCCCTGTTTGTGTGCTTGTATCATGGCGTTTACAAAATATGTTACACACCCTATGTCGCATCTTTCTTTCATGCGTTCCAGCGCTGTTGGTAAAGGCATATTTAAAAAATTGATCTCTTTGTCTACTCTCTTGAATTCATCTGCAATCACTCCATCGCATCGTCGTCCCACCAATCTAATTCCGCGTTCTATGGTGTATCCAGACCGAACTGCGCAACTCAGAAGTTCAAGGGAAGATGGGAAAGTGGTTGACATTTCTTTCGCTCGTGTGTGTTTTTTGCTCAGCAGGTAAACCTTAGGCATGAAGAAACCAAAAGCCAAACACAAAACGCCAATGCACAGCGTCCACTTTGGTTCTGGTCGAAAAAAACTCAGGGTTGCCCCTATTAAAACCATAGATGCAAACACACATCCAACGCGAATGCCATACCACGTTGTAGTGTCTAAATTCACGCCACATTGCACCAAGCTCAGCTTTGTTCTATCTATTTTGTCCGTTTGTTCATAGTGCGACTCAAACACGAATCCAATTTTTTTAAGCAGAGAAAATCCCCGTTGTTTTAGTTGAGAGTTTAGTTTAGAGTCTGTGTTTTCTTGCCTGCGCTCAATTTCGCCCAAATCGCCATCTTGTGTTTTCTTGAGGAAAATTTCTCGCGCCCCTATAGCACACACAAAGGCAATTAAAAGCACTACAAACATTTGAAATAAATTCATTTCCCCAACCTTCCCCTTAAATATTGTGCACCTCAAGGTTTTTTGCGCGCCTAACGCCCACTGCACAAAAAACGTTGTGCCATGCGTCATGTGTTTGATGCATTGTTTTTGACACATGCGTCCAATAATCCGTCCAACAATCCGTCCAACAAGCCGTCGACCATTCGTTAATCACTAGTTAACCACCAGTCGACTATTCGTTTAACAATTCATCAATCATCTCATCAGTAAATCTTCATATCACTCATTTTGTTCAAGATGAATATCCCCATGCATTCACCCAACGCACATATTGCCAACAAAATCCATCCAAGAGGGTTGCTCGTATAAAACTCAGTCACGCCACTTATAGTCAGACAACATATTCCAACAATCACAATAGGAGATATGGCCACTATAATTTTTGTTAGCCTCATCTCAGCTATGCGACTTCTAAGTGTCTGTCTCATTTTCTGCTTTTCAGATATGCTTTCTGCCAAAAAATCTAGAGTATCAGCCAAATTTGACCCAGTTTCTTGTTGCACGTCTATAACGCTCGACAAAAGCTGCGCATCGTTTGAGTCTGAATCGCTTGCAAATCGTCTAAAAACATCAGATAGGGTGGCATTTGAATAGGTGAGTTCATTTATCATTCGCTCAAGATATTCTTTTATCGGTTTTTCGCTGTGCTCTAAACATGCACGCAAAGACCTTTCAACGGAAAGCCCCGACCTGCTATTTTCCGACATCTGAATTTCTAGTTGGTGAATTTGCTTTTCAAGTTCAAACTGTTGTTTGTGCGCCTCAAAAGTTCTATAAGCAAAACACCCCACAAACACACCCACGCACAAGATAATGC
>CAVEFW010000052.1:0-17041 GCA_963615035.1 Phocaeicola dorei | reverse complement strand
TCTGGCGCGTCGCACGCTTCCAACCAAGCGCAACTTTCCACCCAATTGCCCACGCTTGACATCGAAGACATGCCACGCCAACAGACAAACCCCATAATCACTTTCGCACACGTAACAAAAGTCTACGACGCGCAACCAAACAAACCAGCCCTCCACGACATCACGCTAAACATCTATCCCGGAGAGTTCTTGTTTTTGGTGGGTCATTCGGGTTCTGGAAAATCCACATTCATCCGCACCATAAACAGAGAAATCAAAATTTCTCAGGGCATGATTCGCGTGGCAAACGAAGACCTATCAAAGATGCGCAACTGGCGAGTGCCATATCTGCGCCGAAACATCGGGTGCGTATACCAAGACTTCAAACTTTTGCCAAACAAAACAGTCTTTGAAAACGTGGCGTTTGCCTTAGAGGTTATTGGCAAAAGCAGGCACGTGATAAAAACACAGGTGCCAGAAGTTTTGCGACTGGTTGGTTTGCAAGAAAAGCTAAACAAATTGCCAGATCAACTTTCTGGCGGCGAACAACAGCGCGTGTCAATCGCGCGTGCAATCGTAAATCGTCCGCCACTTTTGATCTGCGACGAACCTACAGGAAACCTAGACCCGCAAACATCGCGCGGCATCATGGATCTGCTAGAGCGCATCAATCGCACAGGCACCACCGTGTTGGTTGCCACACACGACCGCGAAATGGTGGACAACATGCGCAGGCGCGTCATCACGCTAGACCGCGGACGTTTGGTGGGCGACAGAGAACGAGGAGTGTACGGTTTAAATGTTTAGTCTATTTTATTTCATAAAAGAAGCCTTTAAGGGCTTCAGGCGTCATTTTTCAACTACGCTCGGCTCCATCGTCACGCTGTTTTTGTCTCTTTTGATAATCGGCATTTTTCTGTTCGGCGCCAACATATTAAACAACGTGGTGTCTTCTGTGGAAAGCGAAGTCACCATCACTGCCTATGTGGCAGACGACGCCGATGCAAAAGAAGTGCAAAGTTTGCAATCGTATATACAAAGCATAGACGGTGTATCTTCAGTTGATTACACAAGTAAAGAACAAGCGCTCGAAAACTTCCGCAATTCATATACATCCAGCCCAGAAATTGTGGAACAGATGGGAGATGAAAACCCACTTCCTGCCTCTATTAGCATCGAATTGTCAGAACCTGGGCGCGTTGGAAGTGTTGCCAAAGAAATAGAGAGCAACGCCACGTTCATTTCTGTGTGCGACAATCCTTCCGACCCAAGCGATTCGCTGAAATATGGTCAAAAAACAGTTGAGAGGCTCTTTCAACTCACAAAAGCCATCCGCTATGGCGGCATAGTGTTGATTGCCCTGCTCATATTCATTGCCATGGTGTTTGTAAACAACACAATTCGCTTGGCCATTCTTGCGCGCAGAAAAGAAATTTCCATCATGCGCCTGGTGGGCGCCAGCAACGGGTTTATCCGCGGGCCGTTTTTGATGGAAGCCATCTTGCACGCCATCATCGGCACCGCCCTGGCTGTGGCTGTGTTGGAGCTCATTCGCAATCTTGCAATCCCTAAAATTGCGTCCACCCTTGCGTGGTTGCCCATGGGCATAGCGTTTTCAACTGTTGTAACCATCTATATCGGCTTGCTTGTGGCGGCACTCATAATCGTGGTAATTGCATCAGCGTTTTCCATGCGAAAATACTTAAAGGCATAACTTTGAATTTGGCGTTTGCGCGGCTTGGGTGTTAGAAATTGGATATCAAAGACAGAAAACTTGCAAGCGCACAACGCAGAGAAGCCATCCTTGCAAAAAAGCGCATAGACCAGCTGCGAAGCCGCACGGCTCAAGTTTGTGTGATAGTCATAGCCCTCTTGGCTTCTTTTGCCTTGGGGTTTTTGGCTCGTGGCTTTGAGCCCATAACAACGCGCTTGGGCTTCGTGAGCGTGCCTTTGAGCACCACCGCCACACAGGCGAACACAAAAACAGTTTACAATTCCACGTCAGCCCGCTTGGCAGAAGCAGAAGACATCTTGAGCGGCTCTTTTGACGAGTTGAACATAGAAGACGCAACACCTTTGGTTTTAAGCGCCGCCACTACATCGACAAACGACCCTTACATGCGCTATTTCACTCAACAGCGATATGAGCAATATGTGCGCGAAAACACGTCTTTAAACTATGAGGGCATAGGCGTTTTGTTTTCTGAATATGAAACCGACATCTATGTGGCAGATGTTTTTGCTGGAAGCGCGGCCGATCTGGCAGGCGTTAAAGAAGGCGATGTTTTAAAGTCGATCGACGGCGTGCCCACCACATCTTGGACGGTGAACGAAGTTATTTCAACCATATCTCAAAAAAGCGAAAGTGCCGTGTTTCAGTGGGGCAGACCCACATCTATGGGCGCCGATAGCACCACTTCTTTATCCACCACGCTGCCCATTCAAAAATATAACGAGCCCAACATAACAGGGTCAATCCAAGAAGACAACGTGGGCTATATAAGCGTTTCACAGCTGACCACAAACGCGTCATCTATGGTTAGCCAAGCCCTCACCCAGCTGCAAGGCGCAGGCGCTAAATCTATAGTGCTCGACTTGCGAAATTGCCCAGGCGGATATCTAACGTCTGCCATAGACACAGCAAGTTTGTTTGTGAAAAGTGGCACGATTGTGCAAGTGAAAACGAATAGCAAAACAACGAATAAAAACGCAACGGGAAACCAGGTGTGCACACTGCCAGTTGTTGTGTTGGTGAACAACAAAACATCCGCCGCAGCAGAGGTTTTGGTGGCGGCCCTAAAAGACAACAAAGCTGCAACTGTTTTAGGCGTTACAACGCTTGGAAAAGGAACGGTGCAGGTGATGGTGCCCCTAAGCTTTGGCGGGGCAATTCGATATAGTGCTGCTCAATATCTATCTCCTCAGGGCTTTGCGATAGACGGGGTGGGCATAACGCCAGATGTCTTGGTTGAAAATGAAGATGACCAAGTGTCTGTCGCCGTGCAAACTGCCAAGACCCTGGGCAGCTCGCAATAGTTTCAAACAGAGTGCGCCTCGCCAGGTTTTGCGCGCAGGTTCGTTGGAGCACTCCTCGTCGATTTTGCGCGCAGGTTCGTTGGAGCACTCCTCATCGATTTTGCGCGCGGGTTCGCATGGGTGCATCTCGAACTCACATGAGCGCACATCGCTGAAAAAACGTTTGCAAATTGCGTGGGTCTGTGTTATAAATTAAACGCTAATAGCGCGTGTTGCCTTTATTTTTGATGGCAACAAACGTTTATGCTTGTGATTAAAACTCCTTTCTAAAAGAAAGTGGGCCTTCGGGTCCGCTTTCTTTTGTTATGAGATGGTTTTGCGCCCAGCGCGGCTAGCGCGTAATCGATTGCGCGGCGCGTGTGCAAGTGTTTGCGCGCTATGTGTGGTTTATGCGCAACTGTTCGCTTGCTCGCTTGCACGTTTTGAAAGAGTTTGCGCGTGCAGATGTTGGTTTTAGACGTTGATTTAATGTTTGGTGGAGATTTTAGATGCTAAATAAAATGGAACAAAAAATACTTGATGCCCTTTGCCCTTATGCGCAAAAACGCGGCATCGAGATTGTGACTGTCGAAATCATCGGCAACAAAAGATGCCCCACCTTGCGCGTATACATAGACAAAGCGCCAAACGATGCAAATGAAGGAAAAGCTGCACAAGACGCCCAAGCCGCGCAGGCGAACACCCAAGAAAGCACACAACCAACCGCGCAAGACTCACAAACGCAAACAAACACAACAACACAAACAAACTCAATCAGCTTTGACGAGCTTGCAAGTTCGCAGTCTTGGATAAGCAACGAACTGGACAAACTAGACCCATTTTCTGGTTCTTACACATTGGAAGTGTCTTCTCCAGGCATAGACAGACCGCTCAGATGCGCGCGTCATTTCCAAACTTACGCAGACAGCTTGGCCACGCTAAAGCTGAAAGGCAGGATAAACAACAAAAGCAGCTTGGTTGGCAAAATTGTATCTGCCAGCGAAGATGAGGTGGTAATGAGCGTTGACGGCGAAAATATAAGCGTGCCAATGTCTCAGATAAAGCGCGCAAATTTGATAGGCGAAGTGGAATTTAGATAGGGAAAATGGAAAAGCGGACAAAACAATTTTAGAACAGAAAAAAGACGCATGTCGAACAGATAAGTAAACAGATAACCATACAAACAACCAAACAGACAACCAAACAAAATAAACACCACATATAATTTATCAAACACAAAAGAGAAAGGACGCATTGTGGCTACATCAGAGTTAATTTTGGCACTTCAGGCGTTGGCACACGAACGCAGGATAGACGAATATTACTTGCTTTCAAGGCTGGAAGAAAGCTTGTCAAAAAGTTACAAGCATGTTCTAAATCTTGAATATGATGCGCGCGTAATCATCGACAGACACGCAGGTCAAATCTATGTCTATGAGCTTGTGCCTGTGGGCGAGCCCAACGAAGATGGCGAATATGAGTCTTTTGAAGAGCGCGATGTTACTCCTGAAAACGTAAGCCGCATAGCCGCACAACAAGCAAAAAGCGTCATAAGTTCGCTCGTTCGCGATGCAGAGAAGCTTTCTATCTATGACGAATTCAAAGATCGCGTGGGCGAATATATAAATTGCACAGTTTTGCAAGGAACTCCAGATTTCACTATTGTGAAAATTCGCGAGGGAGTGGAAGCCGAGTTGCCTCATTTTGACACAAACAAATATCCAAATGAGCGATGCGAATGTCCTCCAAATGAATATTATCGCCACAACCAGCGTTTGCGCGTGTTGATTATCGGTGTTAGAAACCCAAATAAAACAGAAAATTCAAAGCAAAGCAGAAAGGGAGACTCGGGCCGCCCCACAATCATCGTGTCGCGCACTCACCCCGACCTTATTCGCAGGCTCTTTGAAAATGAAGTTCCAGAAATCTATGATGGCTTGGTGGAAATAAAGTCCATCGCGCGCGAGCCAGGTGCGCGTTCAAAAGTTGCTGTTTATTCTCGAGAAGCCAACTTAGACCCTGTTGGTGCATGTGTGGGCCCTCGTGGCAGCAGAGTGAGAAACGTGGTGGAAGAGCTCAGAAACGAACGCATAGACATCATTCAGTGGAGCGAAGACCCTGCCCTTTATGTGGCAAATGCGCTTTCACCTGCTAAAATAACTAGCGTTGAAGTTGACAGCGAAAACAACTGTGCTGTGGTTGTTGTGCCTGAAGACCAACTATCGCTGGCAATCGGCAAGGAAGGTCAAAATGCAAGGCTTGCTGCTCGCCTTACAGGCCTTCGCATAGATATTAAGTCTACGGGTTTCAACAGTGAGCCTTTACTTAACGATGAAGATGATGCAGACGCCGCCGACATTCCAGATGAATTTGCGCTTTGCGCATACGTAAGCGAACAGGGCATTCGTTGCAGAAATCACGCACGCGAGGGTTCAAAATATTGCGGCGTGCACGCGAACGCGGAAAATTCAGGCACAAATAACTCGGGCGCAGGCACAGACACAGACGCTAACACAGACGCAAGCGCAGACGCGGACACAGAAACTAACACAGATGCAAACGCGGACGCGGACGCAAATAAAGAAACAGAAACAGACGCGGATTAAGACACAGACAAATAAAGCAAGTGCTATCTAGGAGAAAAACATGGCGAAGATGCGCGTAAAGCAATTGGCGAATGAATTCGGCCTATCGGGTGCAGAGATGGTGAAAAAAATCTCTGCGCTCGGCATAGCCGTAAAAAGTCACGCAAGCATGCTCACCGAAGAACAGGTGGAGCAAGTGCGTAAAAGTTTTGCCGATAGCGCAGAAGATGTGGACGTGTCCACAGAAGATGCAAGCGAAGGCTCCACAAAGAAAACGAAGAAGAAAAGTTCTGCTCAGAAAAAAAAGGATGAAGAAGCTGCTGCTCGTCGCGCAGAAGCAGAAGCAGAACTGGCAGAACGTGCCGCCGTGCAAGCAAGGCGCAAAGGGGCTGTGGGTCTGGGCGCAAACGCAAACACAAACACTGCCGCCTCAAAATCAGACATAGATGCGCTCGCAGACGCAAGCACAGGCGCAAACGCAGACGTGCTTGATGGCGCACTTGGCGCAGGCAACGCCGTTCAAGGCAAAGATGGCAAAAAATCTAAAGCCGAAACTTCACATTCGTCTTTTTATGATGCGCTGGCAAGCAACATAAGTGCCGCAAAAGACAGACAAGAGCGCGAGCGCCTGGAAGCCATAGCACGTGCAAAAGCGCAAGCCACAGCGCGTGCGGTGGCAAAAAAGCAACAAGTTGAAGCAAAACTTCGCGGAGGCGCATCTAAGCTTTTGTCTAAAAAATCCGCAAAAGCTGCCGCCACCGCAAACAAAAACATAGACGAAAACACCACCCTAGACCAACAATCACAAGACGCGCAAAATCAAAACGCCAAAACAAAGAAGCGAAAACTGTCATCTAAACCAGACATAACAGATAGTCTTTCAGGCTTGCTATCACAAATAAAAGGCGAAGAGGAAAGAATAGCAAGTGAAGGCTTTGCGCCAAGCAACCAAATAGATCAAAGTTTTGACCCTGCCGCAAGTTCTCGCAATAAATCGCGCAAATCGAGGTCAGACGCACAAGGTGCACCCCAAGGCAAAGGCTCGGGCACGGGTGGAGCGAAAAAACAGACATCTAAAAAAGGTGGCGCACGCGCTCGCCAAGACATAGACATCACCATCCCCGGTCTTGAAACACAAGAAAACTCAGGCGAAGACAGATATGCACAAATGGCAGTGCAGGCTGAAAAGCTTCAGCGCGACAAAGTGTTGGCAGAAGCAAGGGCGGCAGTAGCAGCAGCGTCTAGCAACGAAAACGAAGGCAGACGCAAAAAGCGCAAGAAAAAGCGCGAGGAAGCAAAGCGCGAAAAACTGGTGGCACAAGCCCAAGAGCGCGGCATCGACGCAGATTTGTTGTTAGACGATTCCGTGGTGGAAATTCCGCAAGGCGCCACAGTCGATAAATTCTCAGAGCTTTTGAACATTCCATCAAACGAGGTCATCAAGCGTTTGTTTATGCTGGGTCAGATGATGACTGTAACTCAGAGCATGTCCGATGAAATGATAGAGCTCATAGCAGACGATCTGGGAAGGCGCGTGCGCGTGGTTTCCCCCGAAGAGGAATATGCGGTTGTTTATCACGACACAGAAGAAGACCTTTTGCCAAGGCCTCCCGTGGTCACAGTCATGGGCCATGTAGATCACGGCAAAACATCGCTGCTCGACGCCATTCGCCACACAGGCGTGGCAACTGGCGAGGCTGGCGGCATCACACAACACATCGGCGCTTCTGTGGTGGATATAAACGGTAACCAAATCACGTTCATCGACACGCCTGGCCACGAAGCTTTCACCGCCATGCGTGCGCGTGGTGCGCAAGTAACAGATGTCATCGTGTTGGTTGTGGCGGCAGACGATGGCGTCATGCCGCAAACCATAGAGGCCATAAACCACGCAAAAGCGGCAGATGTTCCCATAGTTGTTGCTGTCAACAAGATAGACAAAGATGGTGCCAACCCCGATCGCGTGCGCCAAGAACTAACTGAATACGAAGTCATTCCCGAGGAATGGGGCGGCAAAAACATGTTTGTAAACGTGTCTGCCAAAAAAAACATGGGGATAGACGACTTGCTGGAAACCATCATCTTGCAAGCCGAAGTGCTAGAGCTAAAAGCCAACCCCAACGCTTTGGCTTCTGGGTTTGTAATCGAGGCCAACTTAGACAAGGGTCGCGGTCCTGTGGCCACCGTGTTGGTGGACAGAGGCACGCTTCACCCAGGCGATGTTGTGGTGGCGGGGTGCAGCTGGGGGCGCGTGCGTGCGCTGATAGACCCGCGCGGAAAACACGTGAAACAAGCCATTCCAGCCGACCCTGTGGAAATTTTGGGCTTGAATTCTGTGCCCGTTGCAGGCGATGAGTTCAGGGTGTTCGAAGACGACAGAGACGCTCGCAAATTGGCTGAACAGCGTGCATTTCGCGAGCGCTTGGCAAGCCAAGAATCCAAAAGCCACACAAGCTTGGATGATTTATTTAGCCGCATAGAAAAAGGCAAACAGACAGACTTGAATTTGATCGTTAAAGCCGATGTTCAAGGCTCCATCGAGGCTTTGCGCGATGCGTTTGAAAAGATGGATCAAAGCGAGGTGCGCATAAACATAGTGCACAGCGCCGTGGGCGGCATCACAGAAACCGATGTCACGCTTGCCACAGCGTCGGATGCCATCATCATCGGCTTCAACGTGCGCCCGACAGGCAAAAGCAAGCAACTGGCAGAAAAAGAGCGCGTAGACATTCGCCTCTATCGCGTTATATATGAAGCAATCGAAGAGATAAACCAAGCGCGCGTGGGTTTGCTCTCGCCAGATATTGTTGATGAAGACACTGGCAGTGCCGATGTGCGCGAGATATTCAAGGTGCCGCGCGTGGGCAGCATTGCTGGGTGCTATGTGTCTGAAGGCGAAATTTCTCGCGATGACAAGGTGCGCATCGTGCGCGAGGGCACAGTCATCTTTGAGGGTGAGATCGCCAGCTTGCGACGCTTCAAAGACGATGTCAAGAGCGTGAAACAAAACTATGAATGCGGCATAGGCATCAAAGGATATCAAGACATAAAAGTGGGCGATGTGATAGAGAGCTATCGCACGCTGGAAGTCGAACGCAGCGAATAAACAGGCGAAACCATCGGCTTAAACAGGCGAACAGGCAAGCGAATAAAAAATCAAAAAAAGCGAACAGACAGGCGAATAGACAAACAAATAGACAAGCGAAAAAATATAGAGGGGGTGTGTTGTTATGAAACAAAACGCAGCAAGCAGACGCGCTAACGCGCAGGCCAAAGAAGTGATAGCTTCCATATTGCTGTTCGATATTTCAGATGCAAGGCTCGAGCGTGCAACAATCACGGGCTGCGAAGTGTCTTTCGACAAAAGCGCATGCAATGTGTTTTACACTGCGCCAAAAGATGAATATGAAAATGTGAAAAAGGCATTCGATAAAGCAAAAGGACGCATAAGATCGCTTATGTCAAAGCAACTCTCTTGGAGAAAAACGCCCGAGCTGCGCTTTATATTAGATGAAAGCGTAGACGTTGCCGCTCGCATAGGCAGCGCCATAGCAGATGATAAAACTCGCTTGAGCAATGTGGATGTCGACATGTCTAACTATAAATCACTGCCCGAAGATGAGTTGTAAATCGCTGCCCGAAGAAGAGTAATGAGCAACGCCAGCAAGTAATATCAACAAGCAACGCCAGCAAATAATACCAACAAGTAACACCACCAAGTAATACCAACAAAATATCACCAACAAACAAAAGCACATGACACAAACACCTCAGACAAATATCACACTCCAAGAAATAGCAGACGAACTTCAATGCGCCAACAGCGTTGTTATAGCTGGCCACGTAAGCCCTGACGGAGATTGCATAGGCTCTCAACTTGCTCTCACGCAAGCCTTGCAAGCCCTGGGGAAAACTGTGCACCCAACGCTTGCCACAAAGCGCACACCACCTGTGAATTTAAGGGGGCTTGCCGGCTTTGACCAACTGGTTTTCGCAGGAGATGTCAAAGGTGACATAGACGCGTTTGTGGCGCTTGATGTGCCAAACACTCAAAGGCTCGAAGCATCGCAAACAAAGCTTTTACACTCAGCCACCATTTCTTTTACCATAGATCACCACGCCACAGACCAGCGCATGACGCAATACGCATACATCGACCCAAAAAGTGCCGCGTGTGCCTTGCTAGTTTGGCAACTCATTAAATGCTTGGGTGTAAAGCCCACAGCGCAAATGGCGCAATGCGCATACATCGGGGTCATGACAGACACCACAAGTTTCAGAAACCAAAACACAACTAGTGATTGTTTTCAGGCTGCCCGTGAGATGATGGAATGTGGTGCCAACCCTGCAACCTTGGCCACAGATGTGTTTTTGAACAGGTCGTTGCAATCTTTGCAGCTGGAAAGTTTGGCAATATCTCGCATGAAATTCACAGCCAACAGCTCATTCGTCGTTTCATACATCTTGCGCTCCGATATGACTAAATATAACGCTAAACCCGAAGACTCAGATGTCATCATAGACACGCTGCGTTCCATTCGCGGTGTGCGCGTTGCGTGTTTTCTGAAAGAAATTTTGATAGACGGAAAGCTCGTCATGAAAGGCTCGCTTCGCGCAAAAGATGATACAGATGTCTCTGTTATCGCGCGAAAATATAACGGTGGGGGGCACAAAGGGGCTTCTGGTTTCAGGATGTATTGTTCTTTTGATGTGGCTATGCAAACTATCTGCAAAGAATTTGAAGATTGCTTAAAAGACAGCGAGTGCTAAAGATGGGGCGAAAAGGTCGAGGCGCATCGGGGCTATCTTTGGTGTGCGCAATAAAAAAAGAGGTGGGCCCAACATCACACGATGTGGTGAATAGCGTGCGCAAAATCTTTGGCGAGCGACGCGTGGGGCACGCGGGCACACTCGACCCAAATGCCAGCGGCGTCATGCTCATTTTCATAGGCCCCGCCACACGACTGAGTAATCATTTAATAGCCCACGACAAAAAATACGTCGCGCGCATATGCTTTGGCGCTTCCACAGACACAGAAGACTCTCAAGGAAACATCACACAAACAAAAAACGTGCCATCCTGCGTGCTCGACAAAAATTTTGCGCAAGACTATCTGAGCGATCTTATAGGCTCACAAAAACAAATGCCGCCTGTCTATTCGGCGCTTAAAGTGAATGGCAAAAAAGCGTGCGATGAGGCGCGGCGCGGAAACATAATCGAGCTTAAACCAAGAGACATAGAAATCTATAGCGCAAAGCTCACTTGTGTTGGGGTGAGCGATAGTGCCCCTTTCTGGGACGTTGAGTTCCACGTGTCTTCTGGCACATACATCCGATCACTTGCAAGGGATATCGGTTTGGGAGTTGGCAGCCTGGCGCACCTTTGCTCTTTAGAGCGCACAAGCATAGGAAACGTCTCAATCCACGATTGCGTGAGCTTGCAAGTGCTTAAGCGCGAAGGTGCGCGCGCTTGCATAGACCCCATAAGCCTGCTTAGGCTTCGAGTTGCCTATCTAAAAGATGGCGAGTGTGGTGCGGCAGGTGAACTTGACGCGGCAGGCAAGCGCGATTTGCCAGACAAGTGCAACGCGGTAAGCAACGGTGCGCCTTTGCCTGCAAACATAGCGCTTCACGATGTGTGCGCAAGCAAAAACGCACAATCTGCGTGCGCTTGCACAACGGGCGTCGTCTTGAGTGAAAAACCTGCAAGCGATGGCGAAAAAATCGCGATAGTTTCCAATAACACTCTAAAAGCAATTTATTCATTCGATGCAAAAGCAAATAAATTCAAGCCAGAATGTGTGTTCAGCGTGGGGGTGTCGCGTGGCGCTTGTCTATAGATTTCAAAATGTGTCTGATTGCATGAATACGCAAGCGCTCGCGGGCAAACACTTGGCATTCGGCGTGTTCGATGGAGTGCACATAGGCCACATATCTCTTGTAAATGAAATGCTTGCGCACGCAAGCAAGCCTCAAAGCCTCAACCGCGACGCGCAAAATTCTCGCGAAAAAAACCCAAGCGATGCGCAAAACCCAAGCGATGCTATCCCAAACACAGCCATTCTCACATTCGACAAAGATCCAGACGAGCTTCTGTTCCCAGATAAAACAAAGAAGCTGATGACTAACGCCGAAAGAATTTCTGAGCTCTCAAAACTTCCTGTGGAAAGCGTGTTTGTTTTACCTTTCAACACGCAACTCGCAAGCCTAGATGCAAATGATTTCTTGAATGGTCTTTTTGGGGCTGGAGTCGCATCCAAAAAAGGCACCCCCACCACAAATAGCACAACCCCAGCAAGCATTCATGTGGGCGAGGGCTTTAAATTTGGCCATCGCGCGATGGGCAGTGCAGACCTAATGCGCTCATGGGCAGCGGGCACGTCTTGCGAAATCTTTGAAGTTCCATTGCTTTGTGCGCATGGCAGCAAAGTGTCTTCCACGCGCATCCGAGGTTTGCTTTCAAACAACGCGGCCAACAACTTACACCTTGCAAATAAACTCCTTGGAAAGCCATTCAGCGTTTCGGGGCGCGTGAGCGAAGGCAGACACGAAGGCACACAGTTTGGCTTTGCCACAGCCAACTTAAATATACCCCACGAATTTGACGTCTTGGAACATGGTGTCTATGCGGCATATGCATATATACAAGATGCGTCCAACAACCCCACTCACTCACACATCGCAGCTGTTTCTGTGGGCACATCTCCCACATTCGCTAATGCTCAAGCCAACATAGAGGCGCACATCCTAGATTTCAACGAAGACATCTATGGCAAGCAAATAACGCTTAAATTCAAAAAATATTTGCGCCCCATGAAAAAATTCGACAACACACAAGACCTCATATGCGCAATAGATGGCGATGTCTCACGCGTTCGCGAAACCTTGGGCTAAAAAAAACATCCACCCCAAACCAACAAAAAATGAAGAGTTGGTGAACTTTCAAGAATCAACAACTTTTTGCGTTATCACACTCAACCTGTGCGCTATAATTTGCGTATTCGCACCGTCTCAAACTCATATTTTCGCGCTGTTCCAAACCTTTTACGCGCAGAAAACAAGATGGTGCAGAAATAATTATACAAGTTGTTGAATAATTTCAAACTTTCAGCAAAATTTATTAAATTTTACCTTCCGTCCCCCCCCCTGCGATATAATGGAGATAATGTGTGTTTGTAAACGCACACACTGTCGAAAGTTTTTCATTTCGGCTTTGCTTGACAGATTTTATATTGCGCGAAGCGCTCAAGGCGCGCCCCGATGCGCCGAAGCGCGCAACCAACGCACCAGCAGCGCAACCAACGCACCAGCAGCGCAACAAGCGCACAATTAAAGTCTGGCGGGGTGCTAGCAAGCCAAATTAAAAGCTTTTCACACGCAGTGCATTTGCAAATGGACATAAAGTGTTATCCCATTAAAGGAGGTATGTCATGGAAGTCTCTGGACACGAGCAACCAGATTTCCCAGGTTGCGAAAACGATGTGGGTTGGCACCATGGGCATTTTGCAAATGAACACGACAGTGTGATTCAATGCAAAAACCAAAGTGCCACCCAATGTGCTAAACGGCATAAGCACATTTACACAACGTGTCTTTTGCTTTTAGCATTTTTGACAGTCTTCGTTTTGGCCTTCAGCAACTCGGGCGCAGCCATTGCTGAAAACAACGAAGATGGCTCTTCTTATTCAGAAGAAGCCACAAATGCTACATCTGCAATAGGCACAGACGTTAAAGCTCAAAACGTCTATAGGCTCTATAACACCGTTACATCTGAGCACCTATTCACAACAAGTTCTTATGAATATGATCAATTAAATAAAGAATTTGAACAAAATGGAGTTGGTTGGGCAGGTGAAAATTTGTCTTGGTATTCACCAGACAAATCAGGCGTTGGTGTATATCGTCTATACAACCCAGCTCTGGGTGCTATGGGCAAGATGAGCCACCACTATACAACCGATAAATCAGAAGCAGATTCTCTGGTAAGCGATTTCGGTTGGTTGTATGACAATAATGGAGCACCCATTTTCTATTCTGCTGAATTCACCAAAGGAAACTTGATGCCCGCCGCATCAAGTGTTTATCGTTTGTATAACGAAGGTCTTTCAGCTCACCACTTCACAACAAGCAAATCTGAAAACGATTCGCTTATAGTCAACAGTGGATGGGTTGGTGAAGAAGTAGGCTTCTATGCATACAACGATGTTTACGCCAACAAAACAGAAAAGAGTGGCAAAACAACAGTTGCAAACCCCGCAAACAACAATCTGTTGGTGCAAGCAATCGTTAAAGCAAAAGACGATGGCAGTGCCATTGAAGGCGCCACCGTCTCTATCGACTCTAATGGCAAAATGACTGTAAAACTGTCTAACAAAACGCCATTTGAAGATTTATATGTTGCAGCCACCAACCTTGGAACAGAAAACCCAATCGAGGGCATGTCTGTTGAGGTAATAGACTCTGCCAACATATCTCATGGCACAGGCACTACAAAAGCCGATGGCAGCTTATATTTTGGAGCAGTTCACTTCGATGAGCTTATGGTGGATACTCCAGAAAATGCAACATACAACGGCACACAATACACCCCAAGTGTTAGTGCTCCTGAATATCTTGTTGAAGGCACAGATTACACAGTCACATATGGCGAAAACGTAAACGCTGGCACAGGCACTGTCACGGTTACTGGCATAACCACTTGCACAGAAACCAAAACATACACCTTCAATATCGGCAAGATTTCGCTAGATGCAACTTGGTCAGAGGATGCTCTTACATATAATGGAAGCCCTCAAGCACCAACCATCAGCCTAGATGGTGTGTTGGAAAAGGATAAGGAAAGCGTCACGCCAACCATAAGTGTTGAAGGTGAACACACAAATGCTGGCACATACACAGCCACAGCAACACTAGACAACACAAACTATGAAATTCCTGCCGACACAACTAAGGAATACACAATCGACAAAAAGACAGTCAGTGTAATGTGGGCCGATGAAGCTCTTACATATAACAAAACTCCACAAGTTGCAAAAGCCACACTAGATGGTGTTTTGGATAAAGACAAAGAAAACGTCAAGTTAACAGTGAGTGTTGATGGTGAACACACAAATGCTGGCACATACACAGCCACAGCAACACTAGAAGATGTTAACTATCAAATCTCAGACAACGAAAGCTATGAATACACCATAAATCCAAAACCCGTAACAGTTTCAGGCATCACAGCCCAATCTAAAGAATATGACACCACAGAATTGGCAACACTCGTAATAAGTGGCAATGATATCAAATTCGCAGGCTTGGAAACAGGCGACACTCTAGAACTAGTTGACGGCGAAGTGGTTGGCATATTTGCAGATGTGAACGCAAACACTGGAGTTGTTGTAAAAATCCATTACAAAGAAGATGCCTTGGGCGGAGATAGCGCAAGCAACTATGTGCTTGACACAGAAGCAACCGCGAATCAAAAAACTGCAACAGCAGACATCACTCCTAAAGAAGTCAGTGTTACATGGAATGTTGATCCCGTAATATACAACGGCTCCGTTCAAAACCCAGATGCTGCAAAAACAGCCGCGGTGTCAGGAAACTTTGACGGAGAAACAGTGGCAGTGGAAACTTATGCGGTATACAACAGCGAAAAACAAGCAACAGATGCAAAAGATGCAGACACATATACTGTGGTGGCCACAAAACTGACCAACACAAACTATGTGCCATCTAAAACTGCAAGCGAAGTGACTGGCACCTTTAAGATTGCCCCTAAAGTGGTAACGCTCGAGTGGACAAACGACTCCTTGACATACAACGGTCAAGACCAGCTGCCCACAGTTGCAGTGTCTAAAGATTCTGTTTGCGGCAAAGACGCAACCCCCACAGTTGAAGCAGATGTGCTCGAAAGCACAACTCCTGCCGCATCTCATAAAGACGTAGGCACATACACTGCAACAGCATTAAGCATCTCTGATTCAAACTATGCTCTGCCTGAAGTCAGAACACACGACTTCAAAATCACAGAAAAGACCGTGACTGTTTCAGGCATCACAGTTCAAAACAAGACATATAACAAAAAAGAAGATGCAACTCTTACAACCACGGGCAGCAACATTGCGTTTGCAGGCATCGTGGAAGGCGATGACTTGTCGATTAAAAAAGACACCGTTACCGGCACATTTGCAGATGTAAACGTGGCAGATGAAATTCAAGTAACCTTGAACTATGGCTTAGACGTGCTTGACGGCACAAGTGCCAAAAACTACAAGCTCGACCCAGATAACAGCCAACAGACTGCAATCGGAAAAATCACTCCTAAGCCAGTGGGTGTAACTTGGACAATACCTGAATACACCTATAACGGCGAAATCCAAAAGCCAGAAGTAACACAGGCTAGAGTTCAAGACGTGGAAAATGGAGACACAGTAAACGTTACAGGCTTTGCTGTATACGATGAAGCTTTGAAATACACAGCCGATTCTAAAAACGCAGGCTCATATTATGCAGTGGCCACACTTTTGGATAACGCAAATTACACAGTTAAACCTGATAAAGATAAAGTTAAAGGCGCAATAACTATCAACAAGGCAAAAGTCAGCATCACTTGGGACGCGGAAAACGAAAAACAATTTGATTGGGATGGCGAAAACCACATGCCAACACCAATTGTTTCTGGCATAGTTGCAAGCGATGCAGCCAACGTGGTGGCAACAACGCTAGTAACCAAAAAAGGCGATAGCACTAGCACTGAACTCAAAGAATATAAAAATGTTGGCGAATACACTGTGAAGGCTGGCCTTAAAGACGTAATGTCAGGCAAAACAGATTTAACAAATTATCAATATGAAGAATCTTCATTTGATTACTCCATCGTCAAGGTGATTGCGGGAATCCAATGGGGAGACAACACCCAATTCACATATAATGGAAAGCAACAAACCCCAACCATCACTATAAACACCAAAAATGGCGATGAGTTGAGCGCTGTTACAGAGGTTTATGAGCAAGGCACAGAAAATGTGGCTAGCGATTATCAAAACGCAGGCGCATACACAGTGAAGATAACAGGCCTTTCAGGTGAAAAAGCTGCGAATTATACTTTGCCAGAAACTGGCTTGACTTGTGATTTCAACGTTGCAAAACGCGAAGTAACAGTTAGCGGCATCACAGCTGTAACACCTTACAAAGTTTATGACGGCACAGACGATGCATCTGATTACTATGATGCAAGCGCAGCAGCGTTTGACAACATCGTGTCTGGCGAAACTCTAGCGCTTAACACAAAAGCAATTACAGCCACATTCAATAGTGCCAATGTTGCAAAAGCCGACAAGATCACATTTGAATATGGCGACGATGTTTTGCAAGATGGAACAACTGGTAAAGCCAGCAATTACACTTTGAACACCGAGTCTATTAAAAACCAAAGAGAAGTAACAGCAATCATCACTCCAAAGCCAGTGGGT
>CAVEFW010000051.1:0-5344 GCA_963615035.1 Phocaeicola dorei | reverse complement strand
GTCTTTCACGATGGGTTCTGCTTTTCCTGTAGCGTTTGGCTTTGGAGCCTCATCTGGCATGCCTTGAGCCGATCGCACGGTGGCTGCACCTGATGCGTTTGTGCTTTGTTGCGACAGATCGTTTCTTGTGAGATCGCTTTCAGGGTTGGAATAACTCATCTGACGCTCGGGCTCGGGCTCTGTTTTTACTTGGATGGCCAATTGCAAGCGCAAAAGCGTGCGCAGGAAGTCTTCGTATAAGCCTGTGGTCATGGCTTCAAAAGATTTGAATGCTTCATTTTTATATTCCACAAGCGGGTCTCTGTGGCCATATGCACGCAAGCCTATGCCCGTCTTTAGGTAATCCATGTCTGTTAGATGTGCCATCCAGCGAGTGTCGATGATGCGAAGCATGATTTGGCTTTGCAATTTCTTCATCGTGTCTGGGCCTAGCATTTCCATCTTTGCCTGATAGCAATCTGCCACGTAATCTACTATGGCGTCAGAGAGCACTTCCATAGAATCTTGTGTGTCTACATCGAACGCATCAAAATCTTCTGTGCCCGTAAGATTTGCCACCCACGTATTTATGCTCTTCAAATCCCAATCTTCACTTGAGTTGGCAGATTTGGGGCAATTTTCAACAACTATTCTGTCTGCCGCATCGCGAATGATTTCATCAATTTTATCTGTGATGTCTTTGCCATCTAAAATTGCGTTGCGCTCTTCATATATTGCTTTGCGCTGCAAATTCATGACGTCGTCGTATTCAAGCACGTTTTTACGAGCTGCAAAGTGCATGCTTTCCACCTGGCGCTGAGAACTCTCTATTGCCTTTGAAACCATGCTTGCCTGAATTGGCATGTCATCGGGCATATCTGTTTTTTCCATCATGCGAGAAACGCGATTCATGTTCTCGCCACCAAACAAACGCATCAAGTCGTCTTCGAGCGATAGGTAAAACTGCGTTGTGCCAGGGTCTCCTTGACGGCCTGTGCGGCCGCGCAACTGATTGTCGATGCGGCGGCTTTCATGGCGCTCTGTGCCGATGACGCACAAACCGCCAGCAGCCAACACCTTTTCACGATCGGCCTTGCAAACTTCCGTGGCTCCTTTTAGCGCCTCTTCACGTTTTTCTTTTGGTGCTGGACCTGGCTCGCCCTCTTCAACTTCTGCATCTATTTCAAGCGTTGGGTCATAGCCCATTTCGCGCAACCTGTTGTCTGCCATGACCTCTGCATTGCCGCCAAGCAAAATGTCCGTGCCACGACCAGCCATGTTGGTGGCGATGGTAACAGCTCCGCTTCTGCCCGCTTGAGCCACGATGTGTGCCTCTCGTTCGTGGTTTTTAGCGTTCAAGGTTTCGTGTTTGATTCCGCGCTTATCAAGCAAGCGGCTCAGGCGCTCTGAACTCTCGATTGACACCGTGCCTATCAAGCAAGGCTGACCATTTGCGTGGCGTTGCGCGATGTCATCTGCCACGGCACTAAATTTCGCATCGATGGTTCTATAGATTTGATCGTTTTCATCCACGCGAGCAACAGGTTTATTTGGCGGAATTGCCACAACAGGCAATTTGTAGATCTGCCTAAATTCGGCGTCTTCTGTCATAGCTGTGCCTGTCATGCCAGAAAGTTTGTCGTATAGGCGGAAGTAATTTTGAAGCGTGATTGTTGCAAGCGTTTGATTTTCATCATTTATCTTCACATGCTCTTTAGCTTCTACCGCTTGGTGCAAACCCTCAGACCAACGCCTGCCTTCCATGATGCGACCAGTGAATTCATCTACGATTTTAACTTCGCCATCCAACACAACATAATCGATGTCGCGATGATATAGAAATTGCGCACGCAAGGCTTGTTGCAAGTGGTTGGCCAGCTGACCTGTTGGGTCTGCGTAAATATCTTCGATTCCAAGTGCGTTTTCAATCTTGGTTAAGCCTGTTTCTGTGGCGATGATTGTGCGCTTGCTTTCATCTTTTTCAAAGTCTTCATCTTCAATGAGCCCTGGCATCACAGCCGCAAACGCTTTGTATGTGTCTGCGGCCTGTTGACCTGCACCAGAAATAATGAGTGGTGTGCGGGCTTCGTCGATCAAAATGGAGTCGACCTCGTCTACCACGCAAAAAGAATGCCCACGTTGAACGCGCGCCGCGGCACTGCCCACCATGTTGTCGCGCAGATAGTCGAAACCAAATTCAGAGTTAGTGCCATATGTTATGTCTGCCTTATAGGCACCAGTTTTAAATTGCGGGAACTGCCCGTTTTGAATGAGACCCACTTCCATGTCGAGGAAATGATAGAGACGACCCATCCATTCGCTGTCGCGGCGGGCCAGATAGTCGTTTACGGTTACAATGTGCACGTTGTTGCCGCTGAGAGCGTTTAGATATCCTGGAAGTGTGCAAACAAGCGTTTTACCTTCACCTGTGCGCATCTCGGCAATTTGACCATCGTGCAGCGCCATGCCGCCAATCAGTTGCACATCGAAGTGTCGCATGCCCAACACGCGGCTTCCTGCCTCTCGCACTGTGGCAAACGCTTCTGGCAAAAGTGCGTCCAGCTTTTCGCCTGCCTCTATTCGCTCGCGAAACTTCGATGTTTGCGCCTTCAACTCTTCGTCGCTTAAAGCGTGAATTTCGTCTTCTAAACCATTGATTTTATCTACAACTTGATTGTATTGTTTCATCTGTTTGCCTTCGCCAAACGAAAGCAGCTTCGATAAAAATCCAGCCATGTGGGTGTTCACCTCTCTTGTTAAAGTTAAAACGTTGCGCAATCATGTTTTGAAGTTGGTTGCGCCTTGCGATTTGCCGCCTTGCGATTTGCCGCTTTGTTATTTGTCGCTTTGCGATTAAATTCTATGCGATTTGTCGCCTTGCGATTAAACACATAAACGGGCAGTTTATCACAAATAGAGGCGCGGTTAAAACACTTCCTCACACTCCACAATAGATTTATATAACATGGTCATGCGATCTGATGGGTTCATGCGAAAATGCTTCGCCAACATGCGAGTGCAAGTGGAATATGTTTCCAGCGCCGCCTCGCGCTGACCGCAAGCAAGCTGTGCCGACATGAGCGAATAATAAACATCTTCGCGCATGTTGTCGTGAGAATATGCCACGCGTGCAAACCAAAGCGCCATCTTTTTTTCATGCATGTCTATCAATCGAGCCACCGCGTTTGAAAAAGTGTCTGACACTTGAAAGCGCAGCAGTCGGCGTTCTTCCATGATGGCTTCGTTTTTGCTCTCCGATGGCAAAAGATCGCCTTTATACAAAGTGTTTAACTCGTCTAACATTTCGCAATATTTTCTGGAGTCCATATCTTTGATTGTGAGTTTTTTACACAAGCTATTCACCAGCGAAACATCGCTTTTGACCAGGTTTTTCTCTATTTTATAGCTGCCTTGACATCGCACTACATAAGGGCACGCTCCATCTGTGAGCGATAGGCCACGCACAAGCGAAGACCAGCAAGAATACAGATTTTTCACACCAGATTTTTCGTTTACGAAAGGCCAGAGCGCTTCGATTAAACGCTGCCTTGAATATTCTCTGCCTCCATTTATGACGAGCAGGGCAAGCAAAGCTCGCACTTTTGCCTGCCCGAAATATTTCGAGGTAAGCGGCACACCGTCTCGCAGAAGCTCGAATCCGCCAAATATATTTACGCTTAACGTGGGATATTTGTCTTCGTCGCTCACTTGAATAGAAGTTGGAATTTTAGGAGTTATCGCAGGCTTTTTAGTTGTCTTTTTCGGAGTTTGCTTTTGGATGCGATAGAGTTGTTGTTGAATTTCGACTCTGAGTTGCAAGTGTTTTAGCTGTTCTATAACGTCGTCTGTAAGCAACAAGCCTAGAGCATAGATTACCGAGAACGAATCTGTGATTTGGCTGCTTAGATTTTTTTGAGGATTTGTGGCTTGTGGGTTCTTTTCTTGTAGTTTTTTGTCTTGCGGTGGCTTGTCTTTTAGTTCTTTGTCTTTTGATGCAGGCGATTTTTGCGTGGTTGATTTTAGTTCGGGCGATTTGTGCACGGGTAATTTTACGAAAACATTTGGAGGGCTAGGGGTTTCTGAGTTGCCGAGATTTTCTGAGCTGCCCAAGGTGTTAGAGCCGCCTAGCAAAACGTTTGTGTTGCGCTTGTTGCACAAATCGCATATGCGCTGATATGCCAATAGATAAAACATGCTAAACGATGCCTTTGGTGTCCAAACAAATTTTTCCAGTGCGCCTAAAAGCGTGTCTGACACGTCAGGCGTAAAATCGAAGCTATCGGAATCTAGGATTTTAACGAGAAAACTTACCAGCGAAAAAAACGCGATGTCGCCAAATTGAGCGTTTTCTGCAATTTGTTTTACTACATAAGGAATTTCAGCGATTAGTTGATTTGTTTCCAAGACAGACATAGAAAGACACTTTGTTGCCACATACCAATCAGTTTGCCATCTGTTGTTTCCTGTGTCTTCGCATGATTTGGAGAGCATGCAGACGCGCTTTGCTACAGCTTGTTTCACGTCTTTATCGGTTGCAAATTCCGCTAACAAAACCAACGCCCATGCGCGAGTGCGAATGGGAGCCGAATTTGATGCCGCCACCATCGTGGCACTTTTGAGTGCCGATCTCACTTCGCCTAGCATTGCATAATCCCAGGCCAAAACGACCTCTATTCTATAGACGTCGCACCCGCGCAAAGGCTTGGTGCTTTGCGCAACAAGCTGTGTTGGTAAAATGCATAAGTCTTGGAAAAGGCGTCTGTCGTTTTTATTTATCCACTGGGTTCTGAATGTTTTTGTGGCGTAAGAAAACGCCAGCTCACAGGCACGAGCAGGTTTTTTTAACTCGAGCAAAAGTTCGCTTAAAAGGCAAGCCACTCCATCGGTTGAATCTTGACTGAGTGCGGCGATTATTTTTTCACCTCGCGCAGAAAAACCCTCTGTAATGTGGCGAAGCGAGAGGTTGATGGTCAAAAAAGTGTTGTTGGACACGTGAATTCCTAGGTGCGGAAAACTATATGCAAGTGTGGTTGCGTCTGGTTTGGGAAGAGCACAGCGATCACACACCCACGACAGATTTCCGCATCCCAAAACTAACATGACAAAGATTGCCGCGTTTGCCACATCTGGCACCTCTTCTTTTGAAAAGCCGAGCGCAAATTGCATGTGGGCGTCGCTGCCTCCCCATGCAAGCAAGGGGATGCGACACTCCCAAAGTGCGCCCTGACGCTGACTTTGACCATCGTATGTTTCGCTGTTGTTTGCACTGCATCGTTGTTCGCCATTTATGCAGCCTTGTTGATATGCAGGCAGCGGTGCATTTTCAGCTTCAAGAAAACAATTTTGTTGCGCATATGTTTTGTTG
>CAVEFW010000050.1:0-16430 GCA_963615035.1 Phocaeicola dorei | reverse complement strand
GGTTGCGCTTAAAGCGGCAGTGGCTGCAACGCTGCCATCAACAGCCTTTTCATTTACGCTTTCAGTAACTTCGCTGAATTTGTCGCTTTGTTTCACGCCAGCTTGATCCATCTTTACTTTATATCCGCTTACTGTGGTGCCCCAGTAATTGCCATCTTCACCAAGTTCGATTTTTGTAACGGCAATGGAATCGTTCGATATTTCCTGCGCCACTTCGCCAGACACGCTGTCGTATAACTTTATGCCAGTGGATGAAGCCATGACGCCTGTAGTGTAATGTGGCTTCACAAAGCCGCAGTCTGTGCACACCCATTCGCTTGACTCAGACAACGCCACGCCTTCTTGTGTGCTGTGAAAATTGTGAGAAACCACCTCTGGCTCGTGCGCCTGACCACACACGGTGCAGCTGTCATATGAAACCACGTGAGCAGTGTCGCTTACTTTTGTGATGCTTTTCACGTTGTTGTTATGTTCGTGTTCGTTGGTTGCGGGATAGTCGGGAGAAGCATAGCCCAAGATATACCAACTATTTCCCACCGAACCGCTTTCATTCGTTGTGCTGAAAACGTGCGACGCCACCTCGGCATCGTTTGTGTTGCCCTCGCGCGTGGTGACCGTTGTGGCAGTTGAGGCAGTGACTATGCCTATGTGTTCAGCGATGCCTCCCTGGGTTGATGAATAAAATATTAGGTCTCCCACATGAGGCTGATATTTAGTGGTAAAAGGCTGCCAGCGATTGATGTTTTTATAATATTGCACCATCATGGGGCATCCTGGATAGTTGGGAATGCACTCGGTCGAAAGCCCCGCCGCACGCGCGCAATACATCACAAAATATGCGCACCATGGCTCGCCCGAACCGTAGTTATATTTGTTGTAGTCGCCGCCTTGTGGCTTTCCGTCTGGTTCAGCAAGTGCAATTTTGGCCATGATTTCACCGTTGACGGAGCCTTCAATCACCACATCTGTTGTTGGTTCACCAAAGCTTTCATTGGGCTTGGCTGCCTCGGGGTCTGAGTGATCGCCGTCTTCAGTTACTTTCGGAGTGTCTGTGTTTGCTTGGTTGTTAGCATTTGTGTTTGCGTTGGCACTGTTGGCACTGTTTGACTGGGCGTTTTGTTGACTTTGAGCGTCTGAATTGTTTTTTTCTTGAGCGTCTTCGCTTTGACCCGCAGAATTGGAGTTGGAGTTCGTGTTGGTGTTTTCACCGTCGCTGCCGCCAGTGTTTGAATTTGTGTTGGTGTTAGCGTTGGTGTTTGAGTTCGGGCTTGCATCAACTTCTGCCACCGCGTCTTGAGCTTCGCTTGCAACTTCGTTTGTTGCCTCGTTTGTGGTTTCATCTGCGGTGTCTGCCAAGGCTTTTGACGAAAGGTTTGTTGTGGGAATGGATGTGCCCACAACCAAAGTGCCCGCAAGCAACACTGCCAATGCTTTTTTATAGCCAATTCTTGCGATTTTTATTTCCTGAACTTCTTGCGTTTTTGCGTGTTTCGCTCTTGAAATTTTCGCGTTTGTTTTTTGCCTAAAACCCATGTTTGACATCTCCTTCAAATGTTTGCTAGGGCTTAACTTCAGACTTCTATAAAATTTAGTCCCCCATAAATTATGTTGTAAAATTAGCCAATTATACTATGCAAAAACTAATTGAATTTCAAAGTCTTCACGCAATCTTTATTATGATTTCAGGCAGTTTTAAGTTAGTTTTTGAATTGTGGATTTAATTTGTGGTTTTGAATTGCGCACCAATCCGCGAACGCCAATTCGCGAACTAATCAGAGAAAACGGAATTAACACAGAGGCAAAGATGCGCACCCAAGCATTACGCGCCTTAACATTAGTTGGCACTGATTAGCACTAGTTAGCTCTGGTTAGCCCTGGTTGGCACTGCGACCTAGAGCAATTTTGCCCGTGCGCACCATTTCGGTGATGCCATATGGGCGCAAAAGGTCTTCTAGACCTCGCACTTTGTTTTCTGTGCCTGTGGCTTCTATCGTGAGCGAATCTGTGCTCACATCCACAATGTTTGCGCGAAATATGTTGGCGATCTGAATAATTTCTCCGCGTGCTTGCGCGTCTGCACTCACCTTCATCAGCACAAGCTCGCGTTCTATGGCGTTGTTGTTTGTAAGGTCGCACACCTTATATACGCTTACAAGTTTATATAGCTGTTTAGTTATCTGTTCAAAACCCGTGTTGTTCGCCCAAACCACCACGGTGATGCGGCTTTTTTCGGGGTCTTGCGTCGGACCAACAGACAAGCTTTCCACGTTGAAACCGCGCCTAGATATAAGCGACGCCACACGGCTGAGCACACCAGATATATTTTCCACCGTGACCGCTAAAACATGACGCTCCTCTTTTTCTGTTGTGCTTTGAGCGGGGCGTTGTGCACCTTCTTTTTTGCAGCTATCTTTTTCTGCGTCTGTTTCGGGGTTAACGTTTTGACGCGCCTCACGTGCGCAAACATCAAGCGCAGCATTAGGCGGCACCATGGGCAAAACATCGCAACTTAAGCTCACCACCACCTCTAGCAAATAAGACCCTTTTGCCGCAAGCATGTCATGAATTGCTTGGCTAATTTGACCAGCCTCACTCACGCGCGCAGTCTGCCACATATGTGCTTTGGCAAGTTCTGCAAAACTGGGGTTTTCTGAAAATTCAGTTTGCGAATAACGTTCATCGTAAAAAAACTCTTGAAACTGATGCACCATGCCAAGGCAGTTGTTGTTTATGAGCAAAACTTTCACAGGCGTGTTGTTGGCGTGTGCCGTGATCATTTCTTGCGCATTCATCTGAAAAGATCCATCGCCTGAAATGCAGACAATCTGAGGCGTGAGATTTGCGTCTTTTAGCGCAATGGCGGCACCTATAGCTGCGGGAAACCCGAAGCCCATCGTGCCAAGCCCGCCGCTTGTTATAAACGTGCGCGGATGCGTGCGCTCTATTAGCTGCGACGCCCACATTTGGTGTTGCCCCACTTCTGTAACAACCACAGAATTATCTGTGTCGAGCTGGTTTGAAAGTTCCCTTAAAACGCTTGCGGGGAAAATTTGCGAATCGCTTTTTTTGCCTGCACTTTCTGTGCTTTCTGCGCTTTCGGATTTGTTTTCAAGTTCGCCTGCGGGTTCGAGTGCGCTTTCATGCTCGCGCTCAGGTTGATGTTCGCATTCAGACTCGCATTCACCTTCAAGCTCGCGCTCAAGTTCAGATTCAGGCTCGCGCTCGGGGTACAAAGGATATTTTTGCTTCCATTCATCAATTTGTTGAAGCCACGCTTTTGTTTGTTGCGTTTGACCTTCGGGCAACTTATCTGCAACTCCGACGCCTAACTTTTCACCTATAGCCTCTAAAACGCATTTCACATCGCCCACAATGGGCACGTCAACTTTACGAATTTTGTCTATCTCGGCTGGATCTATGTCTATGTGAATAATTTTTGCATCGGGCGCAAACTCAGAAATCTTGCCTGTCACACGCGCATCAAAGCGCACGCCACAAGCAACGATTAAATCCGCGCGAGTAAGAGTGATGTTCGCGTAAGTGGCTCCGTGCATCCCCACAAACCCCGCGCACAAACGCGAAGTTTCACACACGCAACCCTTCCCCATAAGCGTATACACACAAGGAATTTGCAACGCGTTCGACAAATTGGCAAGCACGTTTTCAGCCCCGCTGCTTGCCACACCGCCACCAACATAAAACACTGGGCGTTTTGCCACTTCAATCAGCTTTGCCGCCGATGAAACTTGTTTTTTGTTGCCCTTATATGTGGGCTTATAGCTGGGCAGACAAACATCGCGCGGATATTCAAAGCGCACGCCATCTTCCAACAAATTGGCTGGAATGTCTATGAGCACTGGCCCTGGGCGACCTGTGTTTGCAATGTGAAACGCTTCTTTCACCACACGCGATATGTCTGAGGCGTGCTTCAACAAAAAACTGTGCTTTACCACGGGCATAGTTATGCCCACAATGTCTGCTTCCTGAAAGCCATCGGTGCCTATGGTGTCAAGCGACACATTGCAAGAAACAACCACCAAAGGCGAGCTATCCATATATGCTGTGGCTATGCCTGTTACGGTGTTTGTGGCGCCAGGCCCGCTGGTGACCAAAACAACGCCAGGTGTGCCTGTGGCGCGTGCGAAACCGTCTGCCATGTGGGTGGCTGCCTGTTCGTGTCGAGCCAAAATGTGCGTTATTTGCTTGGAGTCATATAAGGCATCGTATACGCGAATGGCTTGTGCGCCTGGATATCCAAACACAGTTTTCACGCCTTGCGCTTCCAAGGCGGCGATGAGCGCTTGTGCACCCGTCATTTCTGGTGCTTTCGTCTTTTCGGGTGTGCTTGCCGCCTTTGGTGCTCTTGTCATCTTGGGTGCTCTTGCCACTTTGGATGCGCCTGTCATCTTGGGTGCGCTTGCCGCCTCGGGGGCACCCGACACTTCGCACACGCCTGTGATTTCTGGTGCGCCTGTCGTTTCAGGAGCACCTGCCACTTCATGTGCACCAGACTTTTTCTTGCCTTTATTTTTCTTTTTTTCCGACATAAGAATTGCCTGAACTAAATATAAATGTGCGTTTTTACTTGTTGTTTACTTATTGGTCGCCTGTTAGTTATTTATAGTTATTTGTTAGCCGCTTCAAACTTTTGCATGAACTCCACCAGTGCTTTTACGCCCGCAACTGGCATAGCGTTATAAATGCTTGCACGCATGCCGCCCACAGAGCGATGACCTTTAATGTTTTCGATGCCAGCCTCTTTGGCTTCTGCCACAAATTTCGCATCTAGGTCTGCGCTTGCCGTAACGAAAGGCACATTCATGATAGATCTGTCTTCCACGCGCACAGGAGCACTGTAAAAATCTGTGGAATCCAAATAATCATAGAGCAGCGCGGCCTTTTCTTCGTTGATTTTTTTCATGCCCGCCAAGCCGCCTTGAGCCTTTATCCACTTGAACACTTTGCCGCAAATATAAATGCCATAGCAAGGCGGAGTGTTGCTCATAGAACCCGCATCTGCCTGCGTTTTCCAGCGCATGATGCCTGGCGTTTGCGGGTTTACATTTTCTGTAATCAAGTCTTCACGCGCGATAACTATCACCACGCCAGCAGGGCCAATATTTTTTTGCACGCCTCCATAGATGACGCCATATTTTTCAACATCGATAGGCTCGCTCAGAAAGCATGAACTAACGTCTGCCACCAGCGGAACTGCGCCCGTGTTTGGCAATTTGTGGAACTTGTTACCATAGACTGTTTCGTTTTCGCAGATGTAAGCATATTTCGCATCTTCGCGAATTTGAATGTCGTCAACATTTGGCACATATGTAAAGTTTTCATCTTCAGACGAAGCAACCAAGCGAATATCGCCATATTTTTGCGCTTCCTTGTAAGCCTTTTTCGACCACCCGCCAGTAACAACGTAATCTGCTTTGTCTGTTGTGGAAGCCAGCAAATTCATCGGAATTGCAGCGAATTCAAGCGTGGCCCCACCTTGCAAAAACATGACTTTATAGTTTTGCGGAAGCTTCAGCAGATCGCGCAAGTCTGCCTCTGCCTCTTCGATGATGCCTTTGAACGCAGCCGAGCGATGGCTCATCTCCATAACGCTCATGCCGCAACCCTTATAATCCAACATTTCATCTGCGGCTTCTTGCAAAACGCTTTCGGGAAGCACTGCAGGACCTGCAGAAAAATTGTAAACTCTGCTCATTTTCTTCTCCTTGAGTTTGAAATTGCTATTTTTAAGTTCAACGCACACGCCACGCTGCGCATGCATAATCACGCTATGTATGCGCAAGTCACGCCGCGCATGCATAATCACGCTGTGTATGCGCAAGTCACGCCATGTATGTGTGAAGATGTGGCGTGATTGATTGTTTAGCGCTCACCAACTGCACAATGTTAGCACAGAAATCAACTTGCATATAAACACCTCGGCAAATGTAACACGGATTCTCGCACAACAACTCGCATAACAAAAAAACTTTATGTTGCTCAAAACGTTTGAATTCACAAGTTAATTCAGCAACCAATCAACAAGGTTTTCAGATTTGATTCCATCATATGAAGCATCTAAACCAGGTTCTAAAGACAACACTGTTTTTTCATAGTTGTCGCGAATGTTCATTAAGGGCGCAAGCTCACGCCTGCGCACGTCTTCTCCAACCATAGACTCCGTAACTTGAATATACTTTTTTTCGCTAGAGTTTATTGCAATAAAATCAACCTCGGAGCTGCCCACCTTGCCCAAAGCCACATCGAACCCTCGACGAAGCAACTCAAAATACACAACATTTTCTATCGCGTGCCCTCTGTCTCTATCCCGAAAACCCAACAAATAGTTGCGAAGCCCGATGTCAACAATGTAGTATTTTCCCAATGTCCGAAGATACGTCTTGCCCTTGATGTCGAAACGCTTGATGTCGTAAAAAAAATAACTCTCTAAAAGCGCATTCACATATGATTGCACCGTGTGAGCACTGGGTGAGCCCTTACTGCTCATAAGACCCTCGCTTACCAGAGTGTTTCCAATCGATGATATAGATATATTAGACCCGATATTATCTGCCAAAAACAAGATTATCTTACGCAACAAAGCTGGGTTCGCAATCTGCTTATTTTGCTGGGTGTTGCTGCAGCGCCCCTCACGCTCAAGAATATCGCGCACAACAACCGAGGAATAGATGCCATCAAGAAGCATCAACGCCTTTTCTTGGTCCAACCCCACACTAGCCACACCTGGCATTCCGCCAAATTTCATATAGGCATCAAACGCCTCTCGCAGGTCATATTGCTCTCCGTTTTTATTAAGTGAATATTTGCGCGATGCACCAAGAGTGCTTTGTTTTTCACGAAGTTGAAACCCGTGAAAATCCAGAAACTCGCGAAAAGAAAGCGGCAACATCTTAATTTCAACATAACGCCCAGATAAATAAGTGGAATATTCAGAAGACAAAAGATATGCGTTTGACCCCGTAACGTAAATATCACAATCGAAATCTACGCGGAAGGCATTTATTGCGTTTTCCCATGCGCTTATGCGCTGCAGCTCATCGAAGAAAAGATACATTCGCTTTTTGCAAACAATGCGCTCTTTAACATATGCATAAACATCTTTTGAATCCATTCCCTGAAAATCAAACGATTCAAAATTCATCTCTACAATTTGATCTTCTGAAACGCCTGTCTCTTTTAGGTGCTGAATCATCAACTTTAATAAACTAGATTTTCCACAACGGCGAATGCCAGTAATCACTTTTACTGGTTCAGTATCTTGAAACTCTATCAATTTATCTAGATAGACATCGCGACGCTTAAAATTGTGGGAGCTTGTCATTTCACTACTCCTTGCAATAGCTGATTTTCGTGTTATTGATTTTGCTCTTTAATTTTCTTTTATTGTCTTTTGCTGTTTTTTGCAGATGTTTTATACCATGCTTTTAACACCGCGTAAGCTTCGCTAAACATAGAACAAGTTAAATACGTATGCATTTTTTTGCATTATAGTGCATAAAGTTATCAGAAATGCATTTTTTTGCAATAGATGGAATTATTCAATCAACACAACATGCTGTTTGAACACAGAAATGCTTGATCGTGCTAGCAAAAAGAATTTTGCGATGAGGCTCTATCCGTTGCGTTGTTTTAGGCCTTGGATGGCGCTTATTACCCAGTCGTGTTCTTTTGCGTTCAACACGCTGTCGCAATAGGGGCACTTTGCGCTCTTGTTCACATCCACCGCGGCTCCACAGTTAGGGCAATTTATCGTGTGCGCTTTAGTTGTGTGCGCTTGAGATGTGTTTGTGTTTTCTGTAACGTTCGCGCTATTTGCTGCGTTGTCCTGTGCGCCTGCGCTCGAGGAACATGAGTTTGCTGTGCCATCTTGTGCGTCCGCTTCACCCGCCTGGGAGCTTACATCTTCAACACAAACAACGCTTGTGCGCGAAAGGATGTATCGATACGTCATGAATTTTTCGACTGTTTTAGAGCCGCTCACAACTTCGCCCGTTTCATCGTTGGTATAATAGTCGATTATGCGGGTTTGCACACGCGCCACCAAGAAATCCTGGCCGTCTTGTTCATACCACCCCTGAATATTCACACCCAAGACCGCTATGTTTTCTATGTGGTTAGTTTGCCCAGCGTCTTTTATTTGCTTTAGCTGACGCTCAAATTGCGCATAGAGCGCGTCGCTAAAATATGGCTGCATGGGCGTGAAATCGCCAGCCGTCCAAGCATTTTGCATGCGAACATACCAATTCGAGATGTCTTCCGCTATGTCTTGCGCATCAAACGTGGAATCTTTTTTCAAAAGGGCAGAAAGTGGCTGCACGCGCGATTCGTCGAATGTGTCTTGAATCTGCACCTGACCTGCGTCTTTACCCTTCGCCCCAGCCCCGCCAGAGCCAGCGTTGCGCTTGCTTAATACAGCACTTACAACTATGAGAGCAAGCACAACGCCAAAGATTATGGCGGCGCCATAATCTGAACCTTCGGAAGGCTCTCCAGAACCACCATAGTAATACATGCCACCGCCAGAAGACGAAGACGAGCCGCCGCCGCTAGAGCCACCACCACTAGAACTGCTGCCGCCAGAACTTGAATATCCCGAAGACCCAGCAAATCCGCCAGCATCGCCCCATGATGCACTTTGTGGTGCAACTAGCAAACACACCATCACCAGCGCAAATATGACGCGAAAGATTTTATTCTTCATGAGGTGCGTGCCTTTCTTAACTTATTCAGGCTTTGGGCTGCCACATTCGGTGCAGAATTTTCCTGAATTTAATGTGCCGCAAGAACATTGCCATTTTGCATTTTTGTCTGGGCGCTTTTTGCCGCAGTTGCTGCAAAATTTGCCTGAGTTTTCTTCCCCGCACTCGCACATCCACGTGCCAGCGGGTGCGCTTTCAGAAGCGGGCGAACCGTCGGCACCATTAGGCGCACCGCCAGACGCAGCACTGCCAGTGCCGCCTGTCGCACCTGTCGCACCAATGCCACCAGCAGCGCCACCAGCAGCGCCGACACCACCAGCCGCGCCAGAATTTTTCGCTCCAAATCCGCCGTCGTCTGCCACACTATAATTGTTGGCAGGTGCGTCAGAACCTTCCATCATGTTGCCCATCTGAGAGCCCATGGCACCCATAGCCATGCCCATGCCCATGAAACCAGTCATGGCACCAGCCTCGTTTGCCGCAGCCTCTTGCATAGCACCGCCCACATGTTCTGTCATGAAGCCCTTTCGCATGGCATCGCTTGAACCCAGAGAAGCCGCACTTTGCAAATCGGCAATCTTTTTCTCCATTTCATCAGGCAAAGTGATGGAATTGCAACCAAAGCTCACAATCTTTATGCCGCGCAAGTCTGTCCACTTTTCAGTGAGTTCAGCGTCCAGCGCCTCGCACACCTCTTTTGCGTGCCCAGGCACAGCACTATAGCGAATGCCCATCTGAGAAATCTTGGCGAACGCAGGCTGGAGCGCCGTTAGAAGCTCGCTTTTCATCTGAGATTCCAGCTGATCGAATTTGTATGCGCCGTCCACGTTTCCACAAATGTTCACGTAAAATTTCATGGGGTCTACCATGCGAAACGAATATTCACCGTTGCAACGCACCTGCGTGTCTATATCTAAGTTGATGTTTTTGTCTACCACGCGAAAAGGCACTGGGCTTGTGGTGCCATATTTATTGCCAGCCATTTCCTTTAGGTTGAAGAAATAAACGCGCTGGTCTGTGCCAGCATCTCCGCCAAAGCCAAAACGCCTTCCAAATTGTTGGAAGCTTTGCTTTAAGCCTTCGCCCAACCCGCCATAAAACACAGAAGGTTGACTGGAAGAATCCCACGTAAATTCACCTGGTTCGGCCGTGAATTCCACCACCTTACCTTGATCGACTATCATCATGGCTTGACCTTCGTTTACAGCCACCACAGCTCCGTTGGTGATCACGTTTTCTGTGGCTTTTGTGTTGCTCGAGCGTTTATCGCTCACACGCTTTTGCGCCTTGCACGCCAGCGTTTTCGCGTCCATCGAATCGCAATAGAAATATTCGCGCCATTCGTCTGCTAAAACACCGCCAGCAGAACCTAAAGCTGCTTTAATTAAACCCATGATTTTCCTTTCGCGTTGTGGCTTGTGGCTTGTCTAAGGCTTACACATAATTTAGCTGTAGTCTGCCTTAGTTTTTTTGTTTGTTACGCACGGGCGCGCGCAACTATGCGCAGTCACGCACGGCTATGCACGTTTGCGCACGGTTGCGCCCAGCTATGCGCAGTTACTCGCGGCTATGCGCAACCACGCCCAGTTACGCACGATTACGCGCGGTTTTCTTGCGAAACCAAATTTGTAGCACCATATCTCTCGCGCAAAACTGGCTTTTCAATCTTGCCTGTTGGATTGCGAGGAACTTGTGCGAAAATAATTTTGCGCGGGCGCTTATAGCGCGGCAATTTCAAGCAAAACTCGTTGATTTCTTCTTCTGTTGTGCCCTCAAACTCGGGCTTTTTCTCTATTATCGCCGCTGCAATTTCTCCCAAGCGTGCGTCTGGCAACCCAATGACCGCCACGTCTTTCACGGCAGGGTGCGAACTTAGGAAATCTTCTATCTGAACAGGATAGATGTTTTCTCCGCCAGAAATCACGACGTCTTTTTTTCTGTCGACCAGCCAATAAAACCCATCTTCGTCTTGCATGGCCATATCTCCCGTTAAAAGCCAATCGCCATGCAGCGTTTCTGCCGTGGCTTTAGGGTTGTTGTAATAACACGTCATGGTGCCAGGCCCCTTTACGCAAAGCTCGCCCACATCGCCCTGACGCACCACTTCCTCGTTTTCATCTACGATCTTTGCTTCCCAACCAAAGCCTGGCACACCTATAGCCCCCACGTGATCTATGTTTTCAACGCCTAGGTGCACACACCCAGGGCCAATGGACTCAGACAAGCCATAGTTTGTGTCATATTGATGATGAGAGAATATGCTCTTCCACTTGGCAATCAAACTTTTCGGAACAGGTTGCGCGCCTATATGCATAAGCCTCCACTGGTCAAGCCTGTAATCTTCCAGTTTCAAGCGACCTTCTTCCAAGGCAAGCAAGATGTCTTGCGCCCAAGGAACAAGCAGCCAACAAATGGTGCAACGCTCCTCTGATATCGCGCGGAAAATGTTCTTAGGCGTAACGCCGCGCAAAAGCACAGCCTTGCCGCCAGTTTTCAAACTGCCCATCCAATGCATTTTCGCACCCGTGTGATATAAGGGCGGAATGCACAAAAACACGTCTGAGTGCTTTTGCCCATGGTGATTTTGCTCCACGCGCGCCGCATGCACCAAACTCATGTGGTTGTGCAAAATGGCTTTCGGAAAACCAGTTGTGCCGCTGCTGAAATAAATGACGGCGTCATCATCGTCTGCCACGGGAATCATCGGGTCTGTGCTGGGAAAATTTGCACAACACGCATCATAGCTTTCCGCATAACCAGGACAATCTCCGCCCACATAGAAAAGCAACCTGTGCGCCTGAATTTCGTCGAACACTTCCTCCACGCGCCCCACAAATTCTGGGCCAAATAACAAAACATCTGCGTCAGACAGATCTAGGCAATATTTAATCTCTTCGCTTGTATACCTGAAATTTAAGGGCACCGCCACAGCACCCGTTTTCATTATGCCGAAATATATGGGCAACCACTCCAGGCAATTCATGAGCAAGATGGCCACCTTGTCGCCCGCGCCAATGCCACGGCTGATGAGCATGTTTGCCAGCCTGTTTGCTTTTTCATCGAACACACGCCATGAAATTTCGCGCCTGTAATCGCGCTTGCGAGTGTTTTGCACCAAGTCGAATTCGCGCCACGAAACGCGCAGAGGTTCTTGAACTTCTGGGTTGATTTCCACAAGAGCACATTCGTCTGTGTATGCTTGGGCGTTATGGCGCAGGTAATCTATTACAGGCATATTTTATCTTTCTATTTAACTTATGACTATTGATGTTTTTTTGTTTGTGGTTTGCGTTGTTTGCGGCACACACCGTTTATGGCTTGCACCGCTGGCGACTCACGCCGTTGGCGACTTGTGATTTATGTCGCTGACGTTCAAGTCGTTAATGCTTGCACCGTTTGCGTTCAAAACCAGCGAAGCGACTTTTTGCGGCTAGTCTTTTTTCTCTAGCCTCTTTGCAAAATCCACCATGGCAGCTGGGATGTCTATCTGTTGCGTGCAAACAGCGGAACAAGCGCCACATTCTGTGCAATCTGACGGGCGACGACCTTCCTCAATAGCCAAAACGGCCATAGGTGCCAAAAAGCCACCGCCCGTGAAGCAATGCTCGTTATACAACTTCAAGATGTAAGGAATATTTATCTGCTTGGGGCAATGCAACAAGCAATAACAACATTCGGTGCAAGGTTGCAATTTATCTTTCAACATGTTGTCTGCCACTTGATAAAGCGCATCGAATTCTTCAGCACTCAATGGCTTTTCATCTTCAAAGTAATGCAAGTTTTCGCTCATCTGTTCCAGCGAAGACGCACCAGACAAAATGCATTTCACCTGATCAAAACTTTGCGCATAACGCAGGGCCCAGCCAGCAACGCTTGTGCTAGGGCGCAAACGCTCCAGAAGAGCAATTTCTTCGGCGCTCGCCTTTGCCAACATGCCGCCTCGCATGGGTTCCATAACTATCACAGGCAAATCGTATTTCTTGGCAAGTTCAAGTTTTTCCTTTGCCTCTTGAAATGCGTAATCAACAAAGTTCAACTGAATTTGCACAAATTCGATGCTGTCTGCCCAAGTGTCCAAGAAACGCTGCATCACCTCGAGCGACCCGTGCACAGAAAATCCTAGGTGATGAATTTTTCCCGCGTCGCGTTGCTCGCAAAGAAAAGCCTTCAAGCCGTATTTTTCTTCGTTTACATATGCATCTATATTCATTTCGCACACATTGTGCACCAGATAAAAATCAAAATAATCGGTCTTGCATTTCTTTAGCTGCTCAGGAAAAATTTCAGTCTGCCGCCCCCAGTTTCTGGAATCGTATCCTGGGAACTTAGACGTCAGATAATATGAATCGCGCGGGTGCTTCGACAAAGCGTTGCCCATGACAATCTCGCTTTTTCCGCCGTTATAGCCCCACGCCGTGTCGAAATAATTCACGCCGTGTTCAAAGGCATACTCGACCATTTTTTCTGTTTCTTCAACGTCTACGCTTGCGTCGTCTGTCGCGTCTGTTTTGGGCAAACGCATGCAACCCATGCCATACATCGAAACTTTTTCGCCACATAAATCTCTGTAAATCATTTTTCCATCCCCTTTTTCATCGACCAAACTTTGCCTGGCTGCTTCTTTTTTATCAAGCAAATTTTGCTTAGCTGCTTACCTTTTGTCGGCTGAATATTGCTTGATTACTTCGCTTTTTTCGGCTGAATTTCATCTGGTTGGTACTGAGTGCTTTTCCCCTTAGAAGAACAAGTAACTATAATCTCAACATTTTACAACACGCTTCTGCAATTAAACATAAAAAACTCCCGCACCGAAACGGTGCGGGAGATAAAACCTTGTTGAGCTTGAACTTTTATTTTTAACCGATCACTAATAAAAGGTTTTTGCCAATACTCAAAAACTCAACAATTGTTTTTTACAGTGTAACCCAATTTTTAGTTACGGCTTGAACGATGTTGGCGAAGTGAGCGATACAACATGTCGTATTCACCTTCACGAATTTTGCCATAACCCCATTCTGGGTCGCGAATCTCTTTTGGAACTAATTTTTCCTCTGCCATTTTTCTGCCCTCCTATGATCTTTTTACGGGAATTTGAATTTTTGTTAGATGTCGCACTATTTTGTCTTGAGTGTTTATAATTCTGGCAAACGTTAACGTCAAAACAAAAACACGCCAAACAAAACACACGAGCAAACAACAAATGAAACAGCCCGCATCGCCTGTTCATGTGCGGTTTTCCGCACGTGAGTAGTATACGCATCAAACGCGAACACGAGGAACAATGTTGCGATAATTAAACATCAGTGTTGAATTATTGCGCGATGGTTCGCGATAGCACGCGACGGTGCAACGGTGCAAGGCGGCATATAGAGGAGAGACATGGCAACAAAATCTTCGCTCAGAAGAACTTGGGCAAACATAAATCTGGATGCCTTGGAACATAACTACAACAAACTGCAAGAATATGTGGCGGTGCACGGTTGCGATAAAAACGAAGCCAGCAACTCACAAAAAAACCAGCCTCATATCCAAAAGACGCCGCCTGAATTTTTGGGGGTAGTGAAAGCAGACGCCTATGGCCATGGAGCTTTGCATGTGGGGCACGTCTTGCAAGAGCTTGGTGCGCGATATTTGGCGGTGAGCAGCTTGGATGAAGCCATGGAACTTCGCGAAAACGGGATATCCTTGCCCGTTTTAATCTTGGGGCACACACCGCTAGATCAGGTGAAAACGCTCATAGAATACGACATAACACAAGCTGTTTCTTGCAGGGCGAAGGCGCAAAATTATAGCGTTGCAGCACGCAGGGAAAACAAGCCTTTACGCGTTCACATAAAAGTAGACACAGGCATGTCGCGTCTTGGATATCTGTGCGCGGGTTCGCACTTTGAAAAAGGCATTGCTGGCATAATTGATGCGTGCAACATGCCCGGACTTGAGGCGGAAGGCATATTTACGCACTTTGCGGTTTCAGATGAAGAAGCGGATTGGTGCAAAGATTACACGCTTGAGCAGTACGAACTTTTTTGTCGGGTGATATCTGCTGTGGAAAGCACTCGCGGTAAAAAATTTGCGCTTCACCACTGCGCGAATTCTGGCGCTGTTGTGGATTATCCGCAAACATATATGGACATGGTGCGCCCCGGCATTTTGCTATACGGCATAGGAGATTTGGCTGAGCGCATGGAGTTGCGCCCTGTTATGACAGTGAAAAGCGCTATTCAGACGATCAAACATTATGAAAAAAACACCCGCGTGAGTTATGGGGGCACATACATCACAGAAAACAGATCGCGAATAGGCGTTTTGGCATATGGTTATGCCGATGGTTTTCCGCGAATTCTAAGCAACAAGTGCAGCGTTTATGCGAAAGGCGGCATGTCTCCACTTCGGGGCAAAATATGCATGGATATGTGCATGATCGATTTGAGCGACCTGCCAAATGTAGACGTGGGCGATGAAGTGGAGATTTTCGGGGAAAACAATTCGGTGAACAAACTTGCAAAGATTGCGGACACCATTCCTTATGAGTTGGTGTGCAACGTGAGCAAACGTGTGCCAAGATATTATTATCGCCAAGGAAAGCTGATCGACAAAGAGCTTCTATTGCGATTTGAGTGAGAGCAGAAAACTCATCGACTTTAGGTTGACGCCCAGTTGAGCACGCGCCCAAGCCTTGCATAGTTGCAGAATGTCTGTTGCACTTTCGCTGGTTGCGGCACTGCTTGCCGCGTTGCGCTCACCCATAACACTTTTGAGCGCGTCTTTACTGGTTACGGCACTGCTTGTTGTGTCGCACTTGTTGGCAAGATGAGAGGCTCCATCTTCGCTGGTCGCGGTTTTGCTTTGAGCCAAAATGTCTGAAAACGTGTTGAAGAGCAAAAATCGCGCTTGTTTAAGCGTGGCTTGCGACACCCTCACACAGTTGCACTTTGTAAAACACGACTGACACACCACCCCTCCATCTGTATACGAAATGGCAAAACTGTTGCGCGAAGCAACAGAAGAAGAAGAAGAAGAAGAAGACGCGCCAGCAACATCGACGCTGGAAGCATCAGCACCCGAGACATTGACTCCACCAGCATCAACGCCAGCAACATCGCGCCCACAGATTACGCATTGCCTGAACTGCGGCTGGAAACCAAGATAAGAAAACGCCTTCAGGCACGCTGCTGCACATAGCGTGTTCACCTGCGAAATTTCACAACCCCCCAAACATTTAAGTGCGGCGCACGT
Source organism: Phocaeicola dorei (assembly GCA_963615035.1). Taxonomy (GTDB): domain Bacteria; phylum Actinomycetota; class Coriobacteriia; order Coriobacteriales; family Eggerthellaceae; genus CAVEFW01. Next base: position 477 of record CAVEFW010000050.1, on the reverse strand, counting down.
CATGGGAAAAAGATGCGCCACGCCCACCTGAACGCACGAGCCCCTCGCCAACAACTCACACAAAACGCTTGCAGCAGCACTTCTCTCTAAGCTCACGCGAATGTTTTTGTTGTCGCACAAAAGACGTGCTTCCTTCACGATGTCCAAGCTTTTACCACGCGCAGCCAACACGTGAGCACACGAAAACAATTCAAGGCGCGGCGAAAAAGAACTCTTCGGCTTACGCGCACCTTTAGCCACCAATCGCACCTGTTCGCCATTTTCTGCCAAACACGTAAGGATCAAATCGGTTTCCTTCAGTTTGGTTTTTTTGAGAACTAAAATGTCGGTGGTGTATGTTGGATGTTGCATGTTTCGCTAACTTCGCATCAACTGGCACGCAAGCGGCACACGCAACCTCATGAAAGCGCACATCGCTCTAACCCACCCCGATAACTTCGTTGGAATCGCTGAACGTGATGACACCAGACACAGACC
>CAVEFW010000049.1:0-7566 GCA_963615035.1 Phocaeicola dorei | reverse complement strand
GAATAATATTAGCAAAGTGGGGCTTGAAGTCTTAAGTGACAACTATGAGCTCACCGACAACATCGAAGAGGCAGACGCCATTTTAGTGCGTTCTGCAAATATGCATGAGATGGATTTGCCGAAAAGTGTGAAGTGCGTGGCGCGCGCGGGCGCAGGCGTGAATAACATCCCGCTTGAAAAGTATGCAGATGTGGGCGTGCCTGTGTTCAACACCCCTGGTGCAAATGCTAACGCCGTAAAAGAGTTGGTGTTGTGTGGCATGTTGCTTGTGGCACGCGATGTAGTGGGCGGCATTTCTTGGGTTCGCGAAAACAAAGACGACGAAAACATCGCAAAGTCTGCTGAGAGTGCAAAAAAGGCATTCGCAGGTGGCGAAATCTTAGGCAAAACGCTCGGGGTCATAGGTCTTGGTGCGATAGGTAAGTTAGTAGTGAGCGCAGCTGAGGCTCTCGGCATGAACGTGGTGGGCTATGACCCATATCTCAGCGCAGAAAAGGCGGCAACTATCAGCGAAAACATGGAATTTACTGATGATTTGCAATATCTCATGAGCAAGTCGAATTTCGCTACTATCCATGTGCCTGTGCTCGATTCCACGCGTGGCATGATAGATGCTGCTGCGCTTAGTGCTATGCCAAAAGGTGCAGTTTTCTTGAACTTTAGTCGCGATACGCTCGTGAACACAAAAGATATGGCACAAGCACTCGCGTGCGGTCAAATTTCACACTACGTGACAGATTTCGCAACTCCTGATGTGGTGGCCATGAAAAACGCGGTGGTGTTGCCTCACTTGGGCGCTTCCACCAAAGAGGCGGAAGATAACTGTGCGAAGATGGCAGCCGAAGAGGTGATGGCTTATTTGGAGCGCGAAGAAAAAATTCATTGCGTGAATATGAAGTAGCGAGCGCGGCGCTTTTTTGCGGTGCTTAACTTCTGGGCACATATCCGCGTGATACATCGCGCACAACGCTCATCGCATATCCCCAAGCTTCTATATCTTCTTTTGTGGTGTAAGGCCCAAAACTTATGCGCACACTGCCTGGAATGCCAAGTGTGAGTGCCAGATGGGTTGCACAATGTGCGCCACTTCGCACCGCAACCCCCATCATTCCTAAAAGTTCAGATATTTGCGAGCTGTCTTGAGTGGGAAATGTGTAAGATAAAACACCTGTTTGCCCGTCTGTTTTTGAATGATCGCCCAAAATTTGAATCTCAGGGGTAAGCGATGCCACACAGAGCGCATATTGCGTCATCGCTCGCACGTGTTGTTGCACATTTTCCATATTCAAGTTATTCAGATAATCGATAGCTTGCCCAAGCGCAATCACTTGTTCAATGGGAGGCGTGCCTGGCTCAAATGCGTAAGGTGATTGTCTGAAGTATGTGCCTTCAAATGAAACTTCTGAAATTGTGCCACCACCTATGATTTCAGGCACCATTTCACCTGTGTGCGATGGATGCACCCACAGCACGCCCACGCCTGTGGGGGCGTGCATCTTGTGCCCAGAAAATGCGATAAAATCTGCGTTGAGTTCGTCAACATTAAGGCGCATATGGGGGGCAGATTGCGCCGCATCTAACACGAAAAGAGCACCTGCGCGATGTGCGAGTTTAGCCATGTCGCAAACTGGGTTTTCAATGCCTATCACGTTTGTAATATGAGCTGCGCATACAAGCGCGGGGCTACACTCAAGCATTTCTTTATATGCTTGCATATCAAGGCGACCATCCAAGGTTATGGGGACAAATTTCACTTCAGCACCCTTGCGTGCGGCAATTTGTTGCCAGACAACCATGTTGGAGTGATGCTCATTGCATGCAACAATCATCACATCGCCACGCTTCAATTTGTGTGCAGCCCAACTATGCGCTATCACATTGAGCGATGTGGTGGTGTTGGTGGTGAATATCACATCGCGCGGGTCTGCGTTTATATGCGCTGCCACGCGCTCGCGCGCTGCTTGATATTGCGAGGTGGCATAGATTGCATTTTTGTAACTTCCGCGCCATATGTTTGCGCAATAGTGCGTGGCATATTCATTTTTAGCATCTATCACGCAATTTGGCTGAAGCGATGTGGCGGCAGAATCCAAATAAACTAGATTTGCGTTTTCGCGTGTGTTTAACAGCGGAAAATCCGCGCGATTGCGCTTTGCCCAAGTGTGCGCTGCCTCTAGGTTTTCGATTGGGCTATTTTTGAGTGCCGCGTCAACTTCTCGAAGAAAATCGCTTGCATATTTTATGTGCGGCTCTTTTGGAAAATTCTGAGCTTTAACATAACGTGCTTCATATTCGCTTGGTTTATGACGTGCTGCTCTTATGCACGCAAGCGCCGACGCGGGCAGGGCACCTTGAACGAGCGCACTTTGAATGGGGGTGTTGATGCCGAAAGGCTTGTCTTCGCTCATAATGGCGTGCCTTGATTTATACATGTGACACGGGCGCTGTGTGGCACCATGGGCTGGTGGCAAACTTTCAGTCATAACCAAAGGCACGCGATTGATGAATTCAAGAGAAAATATTGCGGGAATGCCACTTCTCCATTCTGCGAATGAAGTCACAAAATCGATAGAGACATCTTCTTCAAACACACTGCGCAGTCGCTTGTAGTGATTTGGCATAAACGTCACCTGGTCTGCATGTGCAAACATCACAGAGTCAAAATCTTGCACACAAAGAGGGCTTGTTCGCCCCTTGGCACCCGCATCATTTTCGCCCGCGCCATCACCCGTGGCAGGGTTCGACGCATGTTTGCATGCCATATCGAGCGCATCGCGCGAAAAGTGCAACAATCCAAAAGACATGAGTTCTATTTGACACCCATTGCCTTTTGCGTTTGCTTCATCTATCACATCTGTGTCATAAAGTGTCGTGTATAGATGAACGCTCGAGTTTTCATATTTATCATAGAGAGGCTTGAGCACTTGCACTATCTTGTCGTATATCTCATATGCAGGCATGACGATGATATTTTTCACGCCTGCCTCGATGATGTTTTTCACAGTGCGCACCACTGCAACATCTCCATCAAAAACCTGCAAGGGAAGCGGGTCTGGTTTTTGTTTTGAGATGTCTTTGAAGCGCGCAAGATGTGCATCTATTTCATCTTCTGTGGCATTTTCTATTTCAAGCGCGCTCAAACTTCTGAAAAGGGGCTTTTCCTCTAAATCGGTGCAGAGCACAATTGCCGCTGTTTTTTGCATATCGCGCGGCGGCGTTTTGTCCATATCATAGATATAGTGGTAATAATTGTTTTGATAAAACGTTCCAGAAAACTTAATCATCGCTGCTCCTTTGCGCTGCCAAAGTCCACCCGCCTGCACCTAACAATTCACGTGCGCGTTCAATTTGACTAATGAGCGCCTCATCATTGTTTTTATATCCTCTATCTCTTGGGTCATCTCCCACATCAACCCATTGAATGCTGCAACAACCACCATGTTTTACACGCCCATGAGATGCAATATGCAAAGTGTTGGCAATTATGCGCATTTTTTCTGTGCTCCAAGGCTTCACATTTTGCATCTTAGTGCCACTCACTGCATTTAAATTAACACAACCTGTGCAAAACAAGTCATATCTTAAAATGCGCAACATCATGTCAACTATCTCGCGCTTTGTTTGCACATATTTACTGTGAGCGTTGCATTGATAGAGAGGCTCTATTGCACTTGATATTAAAAGTCCTGCACGTTTTGCGCTATCTATTGTGTTCCATCTTACACTTTGCGGGATATCTGTGATGGTGCCCTCACCCAATCTGACAGCGTGATATATGCAATCTGCACCCGCCATTTTTATTTCTTTTGCTTGCGTGTATGTCAAATCGGCCGTGTTTGCCATGATCAACACGTGCGGCTCTGCTGCCTTGCGCGCTATTTTAATCGCTTCCAGATAATCTTTGTGCGCTCGGGCAGCCGAACTCATCAAAGATATCAGGTGAACACCATTTTCTGAAAACAACTCACATAAATGCTCTAATCGTTTCATGCTCATTGTGCGCGTTTTGTTTTCTTTGTAATTACATGCAGCGAAATTGCAAAAATGACAGTTTCCAGGGCACGGACCACAATCAAGACCGATCTGCGCATAGATATATCCGAGCCCCTTATTCGCGCGTCTTACTAGCTCTTCTGCTATTTTATTTAAAATATCTGCACTTTCTGTTTCAGGTTTAATTTCAAGCAGCTCTGCTAGGTGTTCTGGTTTTGGGGTGTGACCAGAGAGAGCAACGTCGCATATCGCTTGCACATCACTGGGCTTTGGTGCCATTCCTGCACCTATGGGTTCATCAGGCACAGCACTCACATCGCCCATTTTCTCTGCAATGATAATCACACTGCCACTCGCACCGCTTACGCTTTCATCGTTGCGAATGGCATCAAAATATTCAAGGCGACCTTTCTGCTTGGCCTTTTTTTGCAATATATCCATTGTGTAAGTGGTTTTAGGTTCAATGCTTACATAGTCAAAACCAGCGCGTTTAAGCATCTTTTTGTATTCGGCCACATCTTCCATGCCGTTCGTTGTGCCCACAATTTTGCATAGTGGCTCATAAGATGCTTTCTTAATTGGCGCATGTGAAACGATGTCAGAGACTACAAAGCGCCCACCAGGTGCCAAAACTCGACATGCTTCGCTCATAACTTTTTGTTTGTTTTCGCTGAAATTGATTACGCAATTAGAAATCACCACGTCTAAAGTTGCATCTGGCATAGGCAAACTCTCGATGTTTCCTTCAAGAAATTCAACGTTGCAACAATTGGCCACACGCGCATTATCGCAAGCGAGCTTCACCATTTCAGGCGTCATATCTATCCCGAAAACTTTCCCCTCATCTCCCACGATGCGTGAAGCTATGAGCGCATCAATGCCACCACCGCACCCAAGGTCTAACACGCGCTCGCCTGTCTGCAGCCCCGCGCGTGCCACAGGATCTGCACACCCCCGCGATGCCGCGCGTGCTGCCCCTGGCACATTTTGCAGAACATCTTGTGCATATAAAAAGCGAGCTTCGCTTGCATTGCAAGGGCTCTCACAACAACTCTGCGCACCCACAATGTCTGCATCAGAAAAATTTTCTAGAACTTGCTTTGCAACTTGCGAATAGTGGCTTTGAACTTTTTTCAGCGAGGCGTCTTTTATATCTTTTTTATCGTTTGTATCTTTTATATCTGGTGTTTTATCCATTTCTCATCTTTCTTCTGAATTGAAATTTTTTCAACTGGAGTTTAAGAGTTGTCAAAATTTATCTATGCAATTTATATATTTCTCTTACTCTGATTAATCTCATAATTATACTAGCCATATGCTAATATTTACTGTAATACATTATAGATGACATGCAAATTTTCACTTTATTGGTTGCGGCGCCATCGAAATTAATAACACCAAAGTCGCCGAAATAGTCATCGAGATATTGCCCAACAATTAAAAAGCAGGGAAGAGAGAAGTCATGAAACAATTTAGCAAAGAAGAAATTACACTCATCGATCTGGTAGAAAAAGGCATGGAAGGCGCAGGTTTAAGCGATGGCGAAATGACGCAGCTCTATTCCGTTGACCCAAGAAGTCGCGTGGCATCGTATATCAGGTGGGGCGGAAACGAACTTGCACACAAATCGGGCGATGATAAAGCTGAAATTCACGCTCAAATTGGTTTGAATGCGAGTCCGTGTCCTAAAAATTGTAAATTTTGCAGCTTTGCGGTTTGCAATCATCTGCGCCGCGAATGCACCGAACTTCCCATAGAAGAGGTGGTGGAATGTGCAAAAGTTTTTCTTGACCAGGGCGTTAACTTGATATTGCTCATGGCCACCGCTTCTTTTAAGTTTGAAAAGATAATCGAGCGTGCTTGTGCGGTGCGAGAAATTTTGCCTAGCGACTTTCCGCTCTTGGTTAACTGCGAAGATTTAACGCTCGAGCGTGCGAGGCAACTAAAAGCGGCTGGAGTTAATGGTTGCTATCATGCGGTGCGCATGCGAGAGGGCACAGACACAGAAATTCCCGAGGCAGACCGCTTGCAAACTTTTGAAAACATACGACGTGCTGGGCTTTCCTTGCAAACATGCGTGGAGCCTGTGGGGCCAGAGCACACACCAGAAGAACTCACATATTACAGTCGCATTTGCCTTGAGTCGGGCGCTAATTCTGCAGGCGTGGGCAGGCGCGTAACTTTGCCTGGCACTTTGGTGGAAGAGCGCGGGATGCTTTCAGATTTAGAGAACGCACGAAATGTTGCGGTATATAGGCTTGCATCTGGTTTTAACCCCAAGTTGCAATGCGCCATGGCCACACCTCTATCTGGTGGGGCGGGTGCCAATTTGTCTTGGGCAGAAGTGGGCACCAACCCCCGCGACGCAAAAATTCGCACGCAAGACGGCGGTCGTGGCACAAATGTAGAGCTCAACAGGCGTTTTTATCAAGCATCTGATTGGGAAGTGCTTAAAGGCCCAAGCCAGGGCTGGATATTAGATTAGTTTGCATTTGTGAGCGAAGTCATTTGCGAAGACATCGCCACTTATGCTGTTTTTCTATATTACTTGCTTATTATGAATGTCTATGTAACTTGTTTATGTAACTTGTGCGCCATCGTCTTCAATGTAGGCGCACAAGTTGCTGTTCACATTGAACTTAAAGGTGTCTCCGACCTGAAGATTGCACGTGATAGGCAAGTGAAATTCAAGAATTTTGGAATCAAGAGCAGCGCTTCGAACAGGATGTGCGACATCGTCGGACACGGAATCTATTGCATTTGCATCGCCGTCATTTTTTCTCATCTCGTCACATTTTACAAAACATCTGACGTGCACACCTTCAAAGATAGCGTTTTTGATGTGTCCCGTGAATTGCCCATCATCACACACATCGCATGCTTCGGGTCGAATAGCTAAAACACCACGCTCACTTTTGCACTGGATGTTATTTGCTAAAACTTCTCCCAGCGCGCAATCAACTCTCACGGCACTTCCATTCGCACACGCGCTGTTATTTATAGCGTCATCTTGCTCGCTTATAGCACCATCTTCATTGCCATCTTTTTTAGAAAACTCAAGAGCACGTGCGCACAATAGATTTTTCCAGCCGAAGAAACTTGCCACATAGCGTGTTTTAGGTAACGTGTAAAAATCAATCGGTTTTCCTATCTGAATTATTTTGCCTAGATGCATAACGGCAATTCTGTCTGCCATGCAAGCTGCTTCTGCCTGGTCGTGCGTGACCATGAGCATAGTGGTTTTAGTTTGTTTGTTTATGCGCCTGACATGCAGTTGCATGCTCTCACGCAATGCGGCATCGAGCGCCGAAAATGGTTCATCTAACAACAAAAGCTTAGGTTCAACCATAAGTGCGCGTGCCAAGCTTACGCGCTGTTCTTGGCCGCCAGACAGCTCTGTCGCGCGCTTGTGCTTCATATCCTCAAGTCCCACCAATCGCAACATTTCTGCACTGCGTCTTTTAAGTTCGTCTTTTGGATAAGTGTGATTTACCTTTGGCGCAAATTCTACGTTTTGTTCAACCGTCATGTTGTTAAACAAAAGTGCTTTTTGAAACACCATAGATATAGGTC
>CAVEFW010000048.1:0-7353 GCA_963615035.1 Phocaeicola dorei | reverse complement strand
TGTTCGTATGAAATCGAAGTAGGTGGTGGTGAGTCGAGTGAGAGCGTTACTGTAAATATTACTAACAAACTAAAACCGTTACCCCTCATAGATTTCTTTTGCAAAAGTGTTGGCGCTTCAGATGGCGATGGCAACTGGAAAGTGAAAGTGCAAGCCACAGCACCCACGCAGCCTAGCTGGGTGTTTAAGTCTGCATCTGAGAGAAACCCTGATGTGTGGGTGGGTGATTGGCTGTGAAGATATTTTTCGATGAGAGGGGATATACCACAACAGGCATGGTGGTGGCTTTGTTGCTTACGATTTCAATGATTTTTGCAAGTGCTCAAGTGTATCGTGTTAACACGGCATCTGCTGCTGTGCAAGACGTTGCAGACGCTGCTGCTCTTGCTGCGGAAAACAACGTTGGACAGTTTATGGTGGTGGTTAATGTTTGCGATGCAATTGTTTTGTCTTTGTCTCTTACAAGCATCGCTGCCACAGGGTTAGGCATTGCAACTCTTTGCACGCCTGCCACAAGCGCAATGTCTACTACTTTGCTAAATGCTGGAAAAGAGATTACGCAAGCAAGAAACACTTTTTCAAATGGCGCGAAGAAAACACTTAATGCGTTTCAAAAAACATTGCCGTTTTTGGCAGCGGCTAGTGCTAAAAATGTTGCCGAAAAAAACAACGCTACGTTGTCTGGTTCTGATTATTTGGCTCTGGCTATTTTGGTGCCTTGGAGTGCAGATGACATAGATATACCCGATGCAAGTGATATTGAACAGGCTCAAAAGGAGGCAGAGGAAAACGCACAAGACCTAAAAGAGAAAGCAGACGATGCAGAAAAAGCTGCTGATAAGATGCGAGAATCAAAAGAGCGTGCATGGAGAGCGGATTGCGGAGATAACCCTAAAATGTGCATGTATGAGCGCGCGGAGAGCCTTGCTGGCATGAGCGGTGCAGAAAACCCGTTGTATTCATCTGTTGATGCTTGGTCTTTTTCTGTGGCACTAAATCGTGCGCGTGTGTATTACACACAACGTTACAACAATGAAAAACCTGTTTCAGAAAATATAGGCGAAGTGTCGAATTCAGCGTTGAGAAAAAACATGTATGCATACGCCCTGGAGCTTATGAGCAAATCTTATGTGCATGAGACAGACACCACATTTGACGCTTACTTGCCAATATTGCCTAAAAACACTGAAGAAGTGCGCAAGACGCATCTTTATACCGATGCCATATATCCCATAACAAAAAGTGCGGACGTTTTTAGCATGCATGCAACTTCGCAATGCCCAAACGTTAAAAGTGCTGGTGGTGTAATGTCGCTAGGCTCAGTGGCGCAAATGGAGACTGGAACTTTTGAAAAGTGCAGCGCATGTGAATTTAGTGCATCGTCTTTGGGGCTTGTGGCATCTGCTAGCACCAACACATCGAACGGTTTTGAACATTACTACAGAATAGTGTCTGAACAGGCGCAAAATTACGCACAGGCAAAACAAGATTTTGAGCCTTTGGCAAACGATGTTAAGCAAACAGCCACACCGCTTCTTGAAAATTTGAGAAACGCCTTAGCAAATCAAGCGCAATATAGAATCAAAGCAAACCCTCCTGGGTCTTATGGCGTTATAGCGTTGGTGGTCGACAGATCTCAAGTGAGCACAAATAGCGCATTTACTAATTCGTTTGTGCCGACGGATGCAACACTGGGAAATCGCGCGGCTGTGTCGGGTGCTACGTTGTTGCAAGACTCAACAGACAACAACAATAGTGTTATCACTCAATTGCTTGATGGCTTCACAGAACAAGAGGGGGCTACAACAGGCGTTTTGGGTGTTGTGTTGGGTTGTTGGAACAGTTTTTTATATGCATATTGCAACGGGCAGGATGCGATTGCTGATGGCATAGAACAACCTATAAACAAAATTCCGTTTGCTAGTGTTAGCGGTTTGGGCGCGTGGGCATCGGGTGAATTTAGGCGCATTGTGCAAGATGCGGGGCTAGAACCCGCAAATTTAGCTCCACTGAAACCAGTTGTGGTGAACACAGAGCACATTGCAAACAAAGACTCTGGCGCATTTGCAATAAGATATTTAGAGGTGAAAAATGCAGCCGTAAATGTGGTGGGCAAAGCATCTATGTTTGACACTGTCATAACGGACACAGAAGAACAAATAGCTTCTGTTCTCGATGGCGACAGTGAACTTGTCAGCATTAAGCCTCTCGGAAATTTTGGCCCTTCTATTCCTATAACTTTAGTTTTGCCGAAGAGCGTGAAAGATTCAACGCAAGAAGAATTGCACGACATAGCAAAAACGCTTCGGAGCATTTTGCCTAAAGAGCTTGGGGGCGGAACATGGAGATAGGGGTGTTGATGTTTGCTGTTTGGAACAGGGTTATGCGTAAGGTTGAGCGTAAAAAGAATGGCTGTGGTCAGGCTGGTCAAGGCACGGTGGAGCTTGCAGCAGTTTTGCCTGCAGTGGTGGTGGTTGCAATCATCGCGCTAAACGCTTGCACATTTTTTTCAGAGTGTGCTGCTTTCGATCGTGAGTTTCGTCAAGCCGTTAGAGTGCATGCCACATCTCCATCTTACAACGAAAACACATCTGAAATAGTTGCACGCTTGCAGCAATATTTAAGTGAACAACACAACAAAGATAATGAAAACATAGATGTTTGGGTGGCGGGGGAAGCGGATGGATGCGTGCGATACGCAGCAAGAATGCAATATTTTGCAACATTGTTTGGGGCTGAGCTGAAAAAGCAAGTTTTCGGTGTGTCGATGCCTTCGATGTCACACGAAGTGCAGATGTATGTGGATCCATATAATCCTAGTGTGTTTTTTGGATAATTTGAGCTTTGCTTTTGATTAAGGGGTGTTTTGATGGGCGAACAAATAAAAAGAGAACATGAACAGCGTTCAATTTTGAGGAAGCGTGCAATTTTGGCATCAATTATTACAGCCTTCCTTGTGTCAATTATTCCATTTGTCGGTTATGCGCAGCAGCAAACTAAAAATATATATTCCACATCACAAGTTATTTGTGAGGTTGCAAAAGCTGGTTTTGGCGAGTGGAGTTTTAAAGACGTTTTGCAAGAGGGTGGTGAATGTGGTGCATTGCGCGATAGCGTTGATATTCAAAAGCTGATTGGTTGTGTGGGTGTTAAAACAACATCTGTTGTTCCGGAGTCGTTTGTGCAAGAGTGTTTCGACTTAAACGATGTGTCGGATTTAGTAGTTGACGCACAAGAAAGCCTGATTGGGTTCACAACGAAAAACGATGCAAAAGACGAGCTCGAGCGTATCCTAGAAAAAATGGAGGGAAAAGGATGGGTGGCAGCAAAAAGCGGAGTGGATATGCAAGCCACATTTGTAAAGGATGTGGGAGAGATCCGCTGGGCATACATTAGTTGCATAGAAGTTGGGGGCGAGACATGTGTAATTGTTCAGATAAGTTGAGTTGTGATGAATTAAGCGACGCGAGAATGCTGAAAAAAGTGCAATTCGCGACAACTCCCATAAAGCGTTTTTTGGGACTCGTGGGGAAGCGCGTTTTTGATGGCATTTTGGTTTTGTATCCTTGCAGCGATCTGCACACTTTTGGCATGAGGATGTACATAGACGTTGCGTTTATTGATAGCCAAGGTGTTGTGGTGAAACTCGTGCGCAACTTGCCACCTAGAGCGCGTGTGAGGTGTAAAAATTCTGTGGCTGTGTTGGAGCGGTGCGCAAGCGATGAGCCGTGGGTGTCTGTGGGTGATGTGCTGAGTTTGTTTGCTCTAACACCGCCATGATTTGCACTTGTTAGTAAGTGGCTTTTGTTTCGTGAGCATCGTAAATTTGCATCAAGATTGGAGGTGTTTTGGAGACGTTTTGGATGTGTTTGCCGAAATAAACCAGTGTGTTAAACAGTGAAGCTAAGAGAAATATCGTGCATTTAATTAAAGACGGTAAAGTGACTAGAAGGGAAATATTATGAAAGTGTGTCCTGTGTGTGGTGCAGAGTGTTTTGATGACATGGATAGGTGTTATGAATGTTTGCATTCTTTTTCAGAAGATGCGAATATCGAAAAAACTCCTATAGAGCAAATGGAAGAGGCAGCAAAAAATTCAAAAGTTTTGAATGATGCCAACATGATAAACGTTGATGATTTTTCTCAAGTTCCAGAAAAAAAGTGTTCAGAGAGAGGGTGCAATTTTAGTTACACATTCGGTGGAGATGGCAATTTAGAGTGTGATGATAGCCGTGCTTGTGTTAGTAGCAACGCGCAAAAAATTTCAAGCGAGAGTTTCACAGAACATCCTGTGTGTGAACTTTTAGAGACAAACGATGTTTCCAGCGTGAAAGATGGCGAAAAAACAGATATGCAAACTTGGTTGTTGAAACTTGGCGTGCCAGCAGATTGCAAAGGAGTTACAGTTAGGCTTGAGCGTGCATTTTCTTAAAGAGTGTAACAATGTGATGGCTTGGCTGGTTTAACCATGCGGCAACTTGGCAGTTTTAACTATGTGAAAACTTGTCTGTCTTGACCGTTTGTTTTGACCAACAGACAGCGAACATGCAACAAGCACAAAAACTATGATTGATTTAGATTTTTTGCAAGCTCTTCCTCTGCAAACGCTTGAACAGATTTGTCGACTGCAAAGTAGGCGTCCAAGATCTTGATGCCCTCTTCGGTGAGTGTGCTGCCGTGTGCGCCGTCTCGGTTGAGCATTTGAACACCCAAATCTTTTTCGGTCTCTTTCACGATGCGCCACGCCTTGCTATACGCCATATGCATTTGTTTGGCAGCAGCATTAAGCGACCCATATTTTTCAACTCCGCGACACAGGTCTGCAACGCCTTTACCAAATATCGCACTGCGTTTACACTTGTCGTTTTTGATAAACAGGCGAATCTGAGGGGTGAGATTTGGGATGTCTGCCATTTTTTGCGTCCTTTCACTTAAGGAATTTATCGTTGTTGTTGCTGCTTTTGTGTTGTGTGGTCGGTTATATGTTTGTGCTTTGTGATTATTGTTTTGCAATCATTGTTTTGTTGTTGATGTTTTGTGTTTAATGTTTAGCGACTTTTTAGAAACGCACATGCAGCATTTTCTACGCTTTTTATATCGGCGTCTATCACTTCGCTAAAGCGCACACTTTCATGTTCGAGATTGGCTAAACCTGCCGGAATGCTTCCGTTTGTTTCCTTGGCAATAAGGCGATTTAACTCGCACCCATTGAGTTTTGCAATATCTTCAGGTAAATCATCACAGGCTTTTATGTCGTGCAGTGCTCGATATACGTTTACGCCAAATTTTGCCCAGTGGGCAGTGCTTGCAACCAACACGGGGCGTGTGTTGTCGCGCAGCGTTTGAGCTGTGCTATATGCCACGGCAGTGTGTGGGTCAAGCAGATAATTTTTGCTTTCGTATACTTCTTTTATGGTTTTTAGGCATGTGTCGTTGTCTACCCAGTGCGCCTTGAATTGCTCGGAGATGTGCGCACGCGTGGAAGTATCTATGTCGAATTTTTGGTTATTGCGCAAGTCGTTCATCCATTCGCATACGCTTTGTGCATTGCGGTTGCTGCATTCAAACAGCTGGCGCTCCAAGTTGCTTGACACCAAAATATCCATGGATGGGCTGGGAGTTAAAATGAAGTCGCGATCCTGAATGTCATACGGCGCACCACCAATGAAATCTGTGAGCACATGATTTGCGTTGCTTGCACAAAAAGCATGAGAGATAGGCACACCCATTTCGCGTGCATACCATGAAGCCAAAATGTTTCCAAAGTTGCCCGTGGGAACACACACGTCTATGTCGTTTCCTGCGCGAACTGCCCCGCTTTTGACAAGGCGTGCATATGCGCTTATGTAATACACAATTTGTGGTGCCAAGCGCCCCCAGTTAATTGAATTTGCGCTTGAAAGCACCGTATTGTGTTCTGCTAATAGCTTTTTAGCAAATTCCGCGTCGTTAAACACTGCTTTTGCTGTCGTTTGGCAATCGTCAAAGTTGCCACGCAACCCCCAGACGTGCACGTTTTTTCCTGCTTGTGTCGCCATCTGTAAATATTGAATGTCAGACACGCCCCCGTCGGGGTAAAGCACGCCAATATTTACGCCATCTACGTCGCGAAAGCCCTCCAGCGCCGCTTTGCCTGTGTCTCCAGATGTTGCAGTGAGGATCATATATTTAAGATTTGAACCTGAGTTTGCAACTTCGTTCGCGCCAGCCACACCCGCGCTTTCATCTGCAAGGCCACTCAAAGTTGCGTTTTCACATGCTCTCTCGCCTGAAAGACGTGCGCTTGCACTGAAAAAGCGAGGCAGACATTGCAAGGCCATATCTTTGAACGCGCTGGTGGGCCCATGCCAAAGCTCCAAAATATGCGTGTTTTCATCAAGAGATGTGATTGGGCATATATCTTCGCTATCAAATTGCAAACCATATGTGTCGGTCATCAATTCATCTATCAAGCTATCTGGCATATCTATTTCAAATTTCTTATAGATATATGCCGCTTGTTTTGCATAGGGTAACTCTGCTAAATCTAGAATTTCATCTAAATCAAGTTGCGGAATTTTCTCGGGAACATATAGCCCACCACCAGGTGCTATGCCCTCGAGAACTGCCTGTGTAAAAGGAACAGGTTTTTTTGCATTGTTGCGAGTGTCAATATATTTGATGCTCATATAAAACCCTCAAAATTATTTGGACATTGCTCATTTTGAATATTGATGCGAAACATTGTGCAAGACATTGTTGGTGTAAGAGCACTAGTTTGCATCGCTTTCGACTAATTCCTATTTTAACAATAATATTTTATGCTGTGTATATATTTTAATCATTTATTCACGAACACTTAATTAAAGTAATAATCAATTAGTTTGCGGTTTGAGTTTGCGGTTGAGTTTGAAAGTTAACCAAAGGTAATAACCCGCCCAACAAGTCTTGCTAAAACCACAATCTTAAAGACAGCAGCCCCTCACAAGTGCGCATCAAGACAGCAGTTGCTCGCAAATGCGCATTCAAAAATTACATTCAAAATTACGTTCAAAAAAACTGCATTCTTAATTACATTCAAGATAAATTGGAAAAATAAAAGAGGACCATGCTCGCTGGTGTTCTTTAGAAAGGGGGCAAGAAATGCCAGCGAGCGTGATCGGTGCTAATGCACCATATCGTCCTCCAGAAAGGAAAGAGTTAGGTAATTGGTTGGGGGTGATTACCTAACAGCGCAAATAATATACATTTTCACTGAAAAATATCTGAACTTTGCGAGTCTTCATGAATTATCCAAATTGTTAAATGTGTGCGCGGCAAGCAATCGCGTAACTTTAATACGGGTTTTACAGAAAAGACTTCCAAATCTCTTAG
>CAVEFW010000047.1:0-2411 GCA_963615035.1 Phocaeicola dorei | reverse complement strand
ATCCATTTTGTGGCACGGGCACCACGTCAAAAACATCTGCGTTTTCCGCATTTGAAACCGCGGTTTCGGATGAATTATTCAAGGTCCACCCAGAAAAAATATAGGAATAGCCATTTTTACTTAGCGGATAGGTTGGAAAACTTGTGGATGTGTGCGCGCAATCTGAAAATTTCGGTTGCTCTCCAGCCTTAACAGCACACCCGACCGTGTAATATTCGCTTACGAACTGAATGAAACTCTCGCCTTCTTCCACAGCCACATATACTGCGCTAAACGTGATGGCACCGCTGCTTGCACCCTTGAAAAATGCGTTTAATTTAATTTGCGATTGCAAGCCTTCCGTTGAAAACAGATAGTTTATAGTTGAGTCTTGCGAGAGCGTGTCTGCTTTCCACCCAGCAAAATAATAGCGTTTGTCATCTTGCGTGAAATAGAAATCCTGCGCGTAAGGCACGTTAAAACCAGCACTTTGAGGCGTTGTGTCATAGTCAACGCTAAACGTGACGTCGTCTGTAACATCGCCCTCTGCATCGCGCATATTTGTAAACGACACGTTCAACTTGCCATCTGCTGGCATCTGTGCATATTTATACGTTGGGTCTGCATCGGGCGCTTGTGTGTCTGTCACATCGTAAGACACAGATTGCGAGGCAATTTTTTCTGCAACACCTTTTTTGATTGTGGCAACAAAAGGAGCAGTGGTGTCTGATTCATAGAACCAACCCTGATCTGGCTCTACCGACGTTTTTTCTTCGTGGATAACGTCTGATATATCCAATCTTTGCGAATCGTTGCTATCATCTGAATAAACAAATGTGTCGTTTTTCACCGCGCTTGTAATATTGTTTGTGTCCGCCACCCACTGACCTGTGTTTGTGGTGTGCACACCATATGCATGCCCCGCACTTGTTTGAGCATTCACGCAACCGTTGATGTTCACCGCGCCCGCAAAACCCGCCATGGCACTCACACCATATGCATCACTTGTAATGTCTTTTTGCACGCATACATATATATAAGCAGGCACAACATATTCAGGGTCGCCCGCATATTGTGGGTCTACCGGGTTTGAATATGCCCACACGCGCAGACCGTCATATGTTCCCCCCTCAAGTTCCATGCAAAGCGCGTAATAGATGTTGTTTGAATATGTGTTGGTTGAAAGCTTAGATGAAGTTGCACTATCTGGAGTTTTATCGCTGTCATATATGGCATTTCGAATGAACGCGCTCTTAATTTCGTTGTAAAGCGTTTTGTCAGATTGAAGCTCTGGGTGGATTTGCAAAAGGTGCGTTTTTTGACCTTCTGAATAATCGCCATATTGCCACACGCCACTTTTGCCAAGATTTGACGTGTTGTCTACGTTGATGTTTGTGCCCTCGTCTGTGCGCACACCTTGTGCGTTTGCGCTGGCATAAAGCCCCACCAAATTGCAACTAGACAGCCCCTGCGTTATGTTTTGGCATGTAACATTGACGCTTGCGCCATCTGAGAGTTTCACAAAACTGCCTGTGCCCGCTGCATAAATTCCACGCACTAAAACGTCTTTCGTTGAACCATTTGAAACAGGTGTCGTGGAATATTCAACGTTTATGGCACAGTTGCTCACGTTGCACTTGCCACTGCTGGCAGTCGAAACTCCCGCGTAATATTGGCTTGTGCGTTCCTCTTTGTTGCCCACATATATATTGATTGTGCCTGTTGAGCTGTTGTCTGAGCTGGCTGTGGTTGATGTGCTGATTATATTTAACTCTCCATCGCCCGAAAAAACAATTCCTGCTGCTGCATCGCTCTCATCTGTGCTGCCAGCACTTCCACCCGCATCTATATCTAAGTTATAGCCACACAAATCAAGCGTTATGTTTTTTTCGATGTTGAGCGTGTCTGCACAATATTCATTGCCGCGAAGCTCTAAAACGTCGCCATCGTGCACTTGGTCTATGGCTTCTTGCAGTGTTAGATATGCCATGTTTTGCGTTGTGTTCGCCACATTTTCTATGCGCACAAATTGCAAGCTTGCACCCGAAGTTTCTGTTAGAGTTTGTGAGTTTGTGGTGCTTGCATTATCTGCGTCAATAGCGTCTATCATCTGAACATGCCACCCGCCGTAAAACGAATTTTCAACGGGCTGAATTATGTTTGCGAGCAAAGCCGCAACAACATAGCTGGATGTGTGTGCAAAAATATGGTCTGGCGCATCGTTTCCACTTAGATATAACTTAGATTGAGCGGCCTGACTTGCTAGATAGAAATCGCTGGCAAAATCTAGTGAGCAGCCATATTCGTTTATATGAGTGTTTGTGTTGCTTTCAAGCGAACACGCGCCCGAAAGTGAAATGTAAGGCGCCAGAAGCGTGTTTGCACTGCCAGCATTCGCAGATTGTGCATTTATATCGCTGCTCGTTATGCAC
>CAVEFW010000046.1:0-2106 GCA_963615035.1 Phocaeicola dorei | reverse complement strand
GATATGGCTGTGGGCGACACTGTGAATGTGCGACTCGCCCCCGATGAGGCATATGGAGATCGCGTGGAAGCTGCTGTGCAAACCATTCCGATTTCCAAAATGCCTGGCACAGAAAATTTGGAGGTGGGTCAACACGTTACCCTTTCTGGCCCAGACAACAGAGTTTTTCAGGCTCGCGTGACAGAAATTGCAAATGGCAACATCACATTCGACATGAACCACGAAATGGCCGGCAAACACCTAAACTTCGAGATCACCCTGCTCGAGGTGGAATAGGGGCTGCATTTAAAAATTTCTTCTTGCAATGAGTGTGTGGTAACTGTTAAAATACTCAACCGTTGTTTGAACAAAGCGTTTTGTTTGAACGCGCTTGATTTGTCGGGACGTGGCGCAGTTTGGTAGCGCGCCTGCTTTGGGAGCAGGATGTCGCAGGTTCGAATCCTGTCGTCCCGACCATTTTCGCGGGTGTGGTTCAGTGGCTAGAACCCGAGCCTTCCAAGCTCGTGACGCGGGTTCGATTCCCGTCACCCGCTCCATATAAAACACAGCAACTCAGATGATTGTCTGAGTTGTTTTTGTATGTGCGTGTGGTTGGTTGTGTGTGTTGGTTGCGCGGCTTGATTGTTTGGCGTGTGTTCGCTTGCTGCCCGCGCTGCGCTTGATTGTGCGAGCGCGTGTTGATGGGCTGCGATGAGGGGGGGAGTGCTTTGAGTAAAAAATTTGAAGATATCGGGTTTGCAAAAGTGGACCTTGACAGAAACGAAAGACAAGGCGCATCTGAGGTGATCTATGGGGCAGGCAAAACTCCAGAGCAGATTTTTTCTATTGCAAGCACGCTCATAGGCGCTGGTCAACAGCCTGTTTTAATTACGCGCATAGAAAAAGGCAAAGCAGAGCGCTTGCGCGAGCTTTTTTGTTTGAGAACTGGTGTAAAGGGCGGTTTGCCTTTTTCTTACTACGAAGATGCCAGATTGTGCGTGTTGGGGCAAAACAAAACACCAGACGGGCGCGGAACAATCGCCGTTGTGTGTGCGGGCACGTCTGATTTACCCGTGGCACAAGAGGCGGCATATGTGGCAAGTGCGCTGGGAAACAAGGTGGATCGCATATATGACGTGGGGGTTGCGGGCATTCATCGTCTGATGGCAAACGAGGCCAGGATTTCGAGCGCGCGTGTGGTGATAGCTGTGGCGGGCATGGAAGGCGCGCTCGCAAGCGTTTTGGGCGGCATGGTGCGCTCTCCTGTGATTGCCGTGCCCACATCTGTTGGATATGGGGCTGCGTTCGGGGGCTTGGCCGCGCTTTTGTCGATGTTGAATTCGTGTTCTTCCAACGTGAGCGTGGTGAACATCGACAACGGTTTCGGGGCGGCTTTTCAAGCCAGCTTGATAAATCACTTGGATTAAGAGTCAGACACTTAGATGAGGTTTGATAATATGCATTTTGATTTTCGAAAAAGTGCCACCCGTGAAAGCATTCTTGCGCAGCTATGCGATTTTCTTAATGTGCGTGAGCGCGAGCGTTTTGAGATTGCGCGCGCGTGTGTGCATGTGCCAAACAAGCATCATCACAATATGGCTGACATAATAAACACGATAGCGAATTTGGACGTGAACTCGTTAGTGCGCGCTCACATGCGTGCAATCTATGACATTTTGGCACATGCGGAAGCTCATGTGCACAATGCATCGCCTGAAAGTGTGCACTTCCATGAGGTGGGGCGCGCCTGCGGCATTGCAAACGTGGCGGAGATTTGTTTGGCGTTCGATATTTTACATCCCGCGTATGTGAGCGCCACGCCTTTGCAGGTGGGCAGTGGCACTGTTGTGTGTGCGCACGGTGAAATGAGCATTCCCGCACCCGCGACTGCAGCCATTCTGAAAAGTGGGGAAGGCGGCATTCCCGTGTGCGAGGAAAAACTGGAAGGCGAGCTGTGCACTCCCACCAGTGCGGCTATCATCAAACACTTTGTAGATGTATTTTGCGAGCGTGAACAAGATGCGTGTCGAATTTTTATGCACGACGATGAAACGTGCAAAAAACAATCAAGCGCAGATTTGACGCAGGACAGTTTTGTGGCATCTGATAGTGCGCGTGAAAGTGTGA
>CAVEFW010000045.1:0-4991 GCA_963615035.1 Phocaeicola dorei | reverse complement strand
GTGCAAATGTTAGCACATTATTAGGTGTTTTTCGTGTGTTTTGGGTGCATAAACCTCAAAACAGTTGATTAAATATGTTTGAGAGCTGAATGAATTCAAGTTGCGTGAGTGTTTCTCCGCGGCGTTTCGGGTCGATGTTAGCCTGGGAAAACATTTGCTGCAGGTTTTCTGCTTGGGTGATTGTGGTTTTGTTTGTGTCTGTGTTTTTTAGCGTGCGCGTGTTTGTGGTTTTGGTTTTGGTTTCTGGTTCGCGCGAGTTTGTGTTTTTGTGTTCTGGTTTGCGCGCGTTTTGATTTTCTGGCTCGCGCGTGTTTGCAAGATATGCCTTCACGGAGTTTAAGATGGTCTTTCGGCGAGAGAAAAAGGCGGCATCTGCCATTTTGCATGTTGCTTGCACCTCCGCAGGGCTAAGCGGGCGACCTTGCGCGTTTTTCGGCGTTGTGCGATCTAGGCGCACGACTGCGGAATCTATGTGCGGGGGCGGAAAAAAGTTGTTTGGTCCCACGATGAATTTTTTAACGGGGCGTGCATGCATGCCCAACTTCACAGTGTAGGCGCCATAGTTTTTGTTCCCAGGCGTGGCACATATGCGATCTGCCACTTCGCGTTGCACCATGACGGTGGCACTTTTTATGCTCTCGAATTTCTGGAAGTAACCTAAGATGAGCGTTGCTGCCACGGCATATGGCAAATTGGCGATGAAGATTGTGGGTGGGGTTGCGCTTAATGGGTTGTTTGCGCTTGCGCCATCGCACGTTTCGTTTTTGGGGGTGTGTGAGCTTTTGCATGTAAAATCTGCGGGTTCTAGGTTGAGTGCGTCTTTGTGAATGAGTGTAAATTTATCTGCCCACTTGTTAGTTGTTTTTTCAAGCACTGGCAAAAGGCTCTCGTCGCGCTCGACAGACGTTACATGAGCGGCTCGGGGCAGCAGCGCAAGCGTTAGAGTTCCAATGCCCGGGCCCACTTCTAGCACATGGTGTGAGCCTGAGCTTTCAAGGTCGGAAAGCTCGATGATTTTGCGGATTACATCATCGTTGACTAGAAAATTTTGACCGAGGCTTTTTTTCGTGGAAAGCCCAAATTCGTCAAGCACTTTGCGTGTGGCTTTTGGCGCGGCAAGAGGCGAATACATCTATTTTTTCCTCGGGTTGTTTTTGGTTTTTTTTGCACGTGGTGCCGCATCGTGCGACGCGTGCGGCTTTGCGTCGGGTTGCGTTGCATTGTGTGCCTCGTCGGGCACTGCATACATCTGTGCCTCGTCTTCGATCTCTCCGCTCTCTGAAATTTTCCCCACCCAATCTGCAATTAAGTCTAGGCGAAACCCAGCCACGGCAAATGCAGAGCGCACCACATCTACAAGCGCGTCGTATCCACACGGAGAGTCTCCTTCGCCCACAACGTGCAACGTCAAGGGCTTGTGCGCTGTTTTAAACGGCTTGCCACGCCTCGCGGCTTCCTTTCGGGCGTCCGCTGTGAGCATGTAATATGGCTGCAACCTGTCTAGCAGCGCCTTTAACTGCGAAGGCGCACCCGAAAAATATACGGGACTAACTAGGATTATTTCGTCTGCATATTCTATGTTTTCATAGACATATATCATGTCGTCTTTAATTGCGCAACGAGAAAGCGGGCTTTCGCTCGGTTTGTCGCTTTTGTTTTCGTTGGTGTTGTTGGTGTTGTCGCCGCTGTTGCTGTTTGCGCTGCCGTTGCTGTTATTGTTGTCGTCGCTGCAGTTACTGGCGCTGCCGCCGTTACCGTTGTCATTATTGTTGTCGCACGGCGCACTATTGCACCTGTTGCAACCCGTGCACCCTGCAACTTCTATTTCAGATATGGGCACAAGTTTCACTTCATCGTCTGGAAACTCGGCAATGCAGCCCTCGAAGATGGTGTTAGCCAAAGAGGCACATCTGCCCCCCGTGCGCGGAGACCCGCAAATGATTAGTCGCAACATAAACGTCTCCTGTTCTTATGTTTGCGAGGCGCTGGAAAAATTTTTTTCTGCAACATTTATTCCTGAACTTTCAACCCTGAACTTTCGCTGCTGCTTGCATGTCTTTTTGTAATGCTTTCAGTAAAACTTTTTCTCATTGTTTTTTGTTTGACCTTTTGCGCAACCCCTTGCACGTTTATTTTTTTGCGTGCTCTTTTTGCCAAGGAGTAAGTTCGCGATCTAGCAACCCTTGAGCATTTTCTACAAGTTGCCTGTGAAACGCTTCCACTTGCTTTTCTTCTGTAATTCCGCGCAGCTTTGCCAACATGTCGAACACAAACAAAACCATGTCGGGCTTGCATTCCGCGCCGCGCAAAGGCACGGGCGCCATGAAAGGCGCATCTGTTTCAGTGAGCAGCTTGTCATCTGGCACAAGTTGCACGCCTTCGCGCACGGCGTCGGCGTCTTTGAACGTGAGCGAGCCGCCGTATGCAATAAAACACCCTGCATCCACCCAAGGCTTCAGCTCTTCGGGGGAAAGCCCGCAACAGTGCAAGAGCGTGCCGCCCTGCGGAAAGCCTTCCTCGTGCAAGATTTTCAGCGCGTCTTCGTGCGCTTCGCGAATGTGCAAACACGCAGGCAGCCCCGTTTTGTGTGCAACGTGAATTTCGCGACGGAAAACATCGCGCTGAACGTTTCTGGGCGATAGATCATAGTGATAATCCAACCCGATTTCGCCCAAGCTGCCAACTTGCTCACGCGCCAAAACTTCCAGCAACTTTGCTTCCATTGCGTCGTCATATAGTTTGGCGTTGTGCGGGTGAACGCCCGCCGTGATGCGCATCTTTGGCATGCGGGGCGCACAACCGCCGCAACAACGCGGCACCAAGCTGCGCACGATGAGCGATGCTTCCATGTTCCAGGCTTCAAAATTGTCGAACACCACCATGCCGTCTTCGGCGATGTCGGTCACAAGCCCCAAAAACTTCATGCTCGCGCCACCCGTGCGTGCGATGGCTAGGCCTGGGTTGTCTAGCATGTGAATGTGGGCGTGGGTGTCTGCTATCGGCGCCAGCTTTGGAGTGTCGGGCGCAGCAACTTCGCGCCATTTGCCATGTTTTTTCTTCTGATGAAAATCAAGGTCGAAAAAAACTGGCTCGCGCTCGGGGTCTTCGGCGTCTGCCTCGCTCATGTAAAACGCCACGCCGTCTGACTTAGCTAAGATTGGTGCATTATCTGGCGGCTCTTCGCCTGCGTTTTGTGCGCTCCATGCGGCATATGCATTCCTTGCCGTTTCTGTAAGATTGCTCACCCGTTTTGAAATTTTCGCTATTTCTTCGGCTGTTAACATTGTGCAACTCTTTTCAATGTTTAGTTTTCTTTTTTGCGCTGAACTTTGCGTCAACCTTTTTTCAACCTTTGCGCTAATCTTATCCCAAATCTAACTCAATTTCTTCTGGCTTAGGCAAGCGCGGGAACAAAGGGTCTCCTGTGGTTACCGTGTTGTTTGCGGGAAGCCCGCCCCATGTGCTTGCAACTTCGATGTTATCCACTTCTGATATCTCGCCTAAGCTCAGGCGCCTAAACACTTCCGCAGAAGTGTTCGGCATGAAAGGCGCCAAGTAAAGCGCAACTATTCGGATGGTTTCAAGCAAGTTATACATCACTTGCGCAAGCGCGTCGCGCGTGTCTTCCGATTTCGCCAAATTCCACGGTGCTTGTTCTTCCACATATAGGTTGGCGGCGTGCGCCAGTTGCATGGCGGCAGCCGCAGCACCTGTGAAATCCACATCTTCCATGCACGCGTTGTATTTTTTGTATAACGCATCGGCGATTTCGCGCAGGGGGTTTTCTGTGTTTGTTTCGCCGCCAGCAGGAATTTCTGGCACGCGACCATCGAAATATTTCTGCGTCATGTTGAACACGCGGCTGACCAAATTTCCCCAAGTGTTCGCCAAGTCGGCGTTGTAGACCTGCACCATGTGCTCGAGCGAAATTTCGCCATCGCTTCCAAATTGCACGTCGCTCACAAAGTAATAGCGATATGCATCCACGCCGAAGATGCGCACGAGGTCGGCTGGCATAACGCCGTTACCGCGGCTTTTGCTCATCTTTTCGCCTTTGGTTAGCAAAAACCCATGGCCGAAAACGGTGCGCGGACAAGGCAGACCCGCAGCCATCAGCATTGCTGGCCAAATGACGCAGTGAAAACGAGTTATGTCTTTGCCCACGAAGTGAAAGTTTGCAGGCCAGAAGCGTTGGAAGGTTTCAGAGTTGGCTTCTGCGTTTGCGGCTGGCGCATCGGTTGCGGCAGCGGTTTCGCTTGACGCATTGCAACCACAGCCACATTCGCCTTGCGCATATCCTATGCCCGTGAAATATGCCAAGAGCGCGTCTGCCCACACATAGCACACGTGCCCTTCGTCGAAAGGCAGAGGAACGCCCCAGTCAAAAGTGCTTCGCGATATAGATAAATCTTGCAGCCCGCCTTTCACAAACGAAACAACTTCGTTGCGCCTTGTTGCAGGACGAATGAAATCTGGGTGCTCGTCGTAAAACTTCAGGAGCGGTTCTTGAAATTCAGACAGCTTGAAAAACCAATTTTCTTCGTCTGTTGCCATGTGTCGCACTGGTCTTTTACAGTCGGGACACACAAATTCGCCGCTTTCATTTTTCTCTAGGTCAGATTCTGCATAGTAAGTTTCTTCGTGCACGCAATACCAGCCTGTATATGCGCTTTTATAAAGATAACCGCGCTCGAACAAATCGTTCCAGAATTTTTGCACCGTGCGCGTTTGTTCTTTGCTCGAAGTGCGCACAAATTTTGTGTAAGAAATATCTAACGCTCGCCACGTGTCTGTAAAAGCTGGCACCATGCCATCGCACCACTCCTGCGGCGTCTTGCCGTTTTTCTCAGCTGTTTCGCCCACTTTTTGGCCGTGTTCGTCTAGGCCTGTGACAAACGAAACATCGCGGTTGTTCATGCGCTCATATCTTGCCAGCGTGTCTGCGGCAACAGTGGTGTATGCAGTGCCCAAGTGTGGTGCCGCGTTTACAT
>CAVEFW010000044.1:487-3232 GCA_963615035.1 Phocaeicola dorei | reverse complement strand
TCAAGTGCAGCTTGCGCGTCTTCGCCGGCTATATCCATGCGCTCTTTGAGCGTCCTTTTTTTATCAGTCATTTTTAACCCCTCATATTTTTCAAGCTCTCTATTTCAGTATCCGCAAGCAATGTGGCGCGCACTCCACGGACACTACATCTTGCGCTCCATGAACGCTGCGGATTTTCACGCACATCTGTAATGTTTCTCCACAAACGCAGGGCATACGCCACATAAACGCGCGGCCTTTACCTCACAAACACTGCAACTTGCACCCCTTAAACCCGTAATTTACGCACCACGAATGCCGTGCTCTTATAGAGCATGGCGAGCGAAATCTTTGATCGTCTTAGCAATTGCCTGAACACCAGCTTGTCTTTTTGCATCAAATATATACATAAGTTCTGTTTCATCTACAAAGCGAACAGGGCAATCGATAATATCGCGAGCATTCTGACCTTCAAACATGTCTTGAAATATGCGAATAACGCCGCGCACCATGAGCGTGTCGCTATCGCCCTTAAGCGAAAAACCACACCCTGGCTTATCTCCTTTCCATTGAGGATAGAGCCAAACCTGAGATTGACAACCGCTCACAAGCACCTCATCTGTTTTTTCAGCATCGTCTAGTTCGTCTAGTTGCGCAGATATCTGCAACAGATAATCAAATTGGTCAAAAGTGTCACCTTTGCTTAAAAACGCGTCTATATAATCCTGTTGAATTTTATCTGGTTTTTCCATGGTGCCCGTCCTCTCACACTGCCTAATTGCGTCACCTTAAGCAAGCGCAAACGCAAGAAAAGTGCGACCGCTCAAGGCATCCTCTCACGTTGCCTCTTACTCACATAGCAAACACGCCCGCCTCGCAAACATGCCCGCTTTGCAAATATACCCACTACACAAACACGCCCGCTACGCATATATGCTCGCCATGCAAACACGCCCGCCTCGCAAACATACTCGCTATGAAAATATGCCCGCGGCGCACTTCACGCCACGGGCAATAATCGCTTGCATATTTAAGCTTATCTCTTAATTTATGCCTCAACAATTTCAAGACCCAACAACTCTCCCAGCTCAATAATCTGTTCAGCAAAATCGCCGTAGATCAGTGGCATGTGGTTGCCGATGGCTGCTTGCTTTTTGAAGAAGTCTTTGGAGTCTTTCACTTGGAAGAACACGCCCATAGAGCAATTTGTCTGATCGTATCCCATGGAATTTAGGATAGTGCCACGTGCGACAAAGAGTTTTTCACAAGTTGGGTCAATTCGGCACATGGTGATGGTTTGACCAGCGTCGGCTTCAAACTTATAGCGCAAAGTTGCACCAAATCCAGAACGAGCAAATTCGCGGATAGCGTAAGGGCGATAATCCTCATCGAAGCTCTCCCAGCGGCGGTTAGGCACAGAATGGAACGTGAGCACCACGTTAGGCGTGTCTGCAAGCTCTTCTGTTTTTTGGTCAACGTGTTCGGGTGTGAAGAACAACGCCTTAGGCAATGGGGCGCGCACACCGTTGCGGATGGGGCTGGTGAAACAGTTGCCCATATAGCTCGGACGACGACCAATGGCCTGCAACATGAGCTTTGAGATCAATGCGCCCAAGTCATATTCGCACGCGGAAGGAATGCCATCTTCATTGTTGAGCGAATGGTTCAAACACATTGTGAACTTCTTCTCGTTTAAGCGGCGAGTTGCGCACAAATCAGGGCAAGGAGCCGTGAAGCAGTTGCACTCATATGCATCCAAGAATTTGCGGATGCCATAGTTTGCCTCGACTGACTTTTTGACCATCTCGCGGGTCATCTGGCACTCTTCAGCGCCATTGATAAGCGCGTCTGTTTGCTTGTCGATTTCTTTTTCGTCTTCCTTTGTGAGATTTAAGCCCTTTCTGCCAGGCGTGCAATGATTTTCCATCGGGTCGTCATAGGAAATCTGATCGAGCAGCTCATGAGCAGAAACATAGCGAATGCGCGTGCCAAATTTGGCAGTGATTTTTTCTGGGTCGATAACGCTGTCGGGCGAGCTCACAGAAACAGCACTGGTCATGCGTGTGGCAGCCAAAATCTTGGAGTCTTTCAAAACTTTGCGCGCACGCAGAACGGTCATGTATTCCGTTGCATCTGCCCAATCCTCGAAAGCATAGAACTCAAGCCCGCGGCTCAAAAATTCGGCAGAAGTAATGGAAGATGCACAACAAGCCTGCGTGATGGCGAATGGCTTACCCACGCGCATAGCAAATTCAAGCGCTAAATCATAAGGACGGCTGGCATAGCCCAGATAATAAAGGTCAACCTCTTCGCTGCCCTCAGATAGATGATCAATCATCTCATCTTTTGTAAGGAAGTTCTCATCGCGCTCCACCTTGACTGGCTCAAGCAAATTGACCACGGTGTCTGGCATGGCGTCTTGCAACTGCTTATACCAGCCCTTGAATTTTTCTGCCGCCATGTGCAGATCGAATTCCTTTTCGAGCTGAATGCCCTCGCCGAAACGGCACGGACCTTCAAAGACGTATTCGTGATAGAGCGTGAGGAATACTGGCTTTACGTTGAGGCGAATGTCTTCGTGTTTTTTGATAGTCATAGGATACACCTACCTTTCAAAGAATTGCTTGCACGCAAGCATTTAATGATTTGACATGCAAAAATTCAACTCCTGCATGCCGTGCGTTGAATTTTAGTCCTTTCATTTTCAAATGCAATGAAAACTTATTCATTTTTTGCGCAAGCCTACATTCAGCTAAACCAACAAAT
>CAVEFW010000044.1:0-477 GCA_963615035.1 Phocaeicola dorei | reverse complement strand
TTGTTTTCCGTTGTTTTTCGCTTTTGTTTTTAACTCAAATTTCCCACTCATATTTTTCACTCAAATTCACTCAAATTTAGCTGCACGTCGTCTTATAAATGCGCTTATATGCTCATTTTGTGATATTATCTGTTATGTGCTTAGTTCTATTATATGACTTGCACCAATATCAAACTCAATCAAGGAGAAGATGAATATGAAGAGTATAAGCAGAAGAAACTTTGTGGCTCTTGCTGCAGCCGCTGCGGGAAGCGTGGCAGCCACAGGCGCACTGAGCGCGTGCAGCAGTTCAGGATCGTCTGGCAATACATCATCAAGTTCAAGTAAGAAAGTTGATACAGATGTTAAAGACATGGCGTGGGATGACGTTTTAAAAGAAGCTAAAGGTCAAACTGTCACATTTTTGGCTTGGGGCTCTGGCGGTGCCGACGCATTCGTTCAGAAGTTCTGGGATGATTTGAAAACATCTGTAAAATC
>CAVEFW010000043.1:0-2655 GCA_963615035.1 Phocaeicola dorei | reverse complement strand
TCCCACAGCACCACAAGCATAAAGTTCTCCCAGCCATTTCTCGGTGTCTGTATTTTCATAGTCTGGCTTACGCAGCTTTTGCATATTCACCAACACAACAGGCACATCCAAATCGCGCACCGCTGGCAACATGTTATAAGATGTGGCGTAAGTCAAAAGTTGCAAGATGACTAAATCAACATCTGCAGCGCGAAATTTATCGCCAGCCTCTTGAGCTAGTTCTTTAGTAGTTACAAACCCGCCATCCACAATCTCAACTGATGTTGGCAACTTTTTTAAAAACGCTGCATATTGGCTTTTGAACTCAGTTTCTAAGCTGCTAAATTGCGGCAAATATGCCCCCAGTGCAATCGAAAAAACACCTACGCGAGCTTTAGTTTCTACTAACATAGATCCTCCTGTAATAACTTTTAGTTTCCAGTTGACTGCGCTAAATAATTCGCTAAATAAACTTGCAACGATAAATAAACCAGCGGTGCTAAATAAACTTGCAACAATAAATAAACCAGCAACCCTTTTTTAGCCCTCGTTTACAATCATAAGCCTTTTACAATTAGGGCAAAGCGTGAGCGGCGCTTCTTTTTTCACTTGAAGCAAACGAACTTCAGGAAGTTTAGACCTGCAAACGCTGCACTTATCTCCGCACAACTTGCAAATTGCAACTCCAGCCCCAGCACTCAGAGCTCTTTTATATTCAGTTAAGTGTTCATCTGATAATTGTGCCATAGCACTGTTGCGCTTGTTTTCAAGATTATGCAATTTTTGTTGCAAGTCTCCCCCGCTCAACTTGAAACTCTCTATCAAACTTGCCTCTTTTACAGACATTTTGTTTATCGCTTCCACAATTTGTTCGAGCAATTTTTTTATCTTTGCTTCCTGGTCAATGTCTGCGCTCAAACGCTCTTCGCATTCCTTACGCTGTTTTTCAACGCCCGCCAATTCCTTTGTTTTCTTTTCGATGTTGCGAAAATCATTTGAATCCTCGATGTTTTCTTGCAATTCTTTTGCTCGTTTTTGAAGTGAAGCATCCTTTTTGTCTATTTCATCTATCTTTAACCTGCACCTTGCAAGCATATCTTTTATGGTCGTTTGTTTTGCCTCTAACTCATTTAGTTTTTTGCGCACTTCAACAATTTGAGCACGTTGCGGCATCTCTTCAAATTTTCTTTTAGTCTGAACATATTCGATATCTATTTCTTGCAATTCTTGCAGCGCTTCTATTTGCTCACAAGATGTATTCATAAAAATCCTTTCGAGTTGCGTTTATCTGGTAAAACAAAGCAAAAATAAAATATGACCGCGCATGAACATTTACATAATCTATCGACGGGTAACATCCTAGAAGCCCTAGATGCACGTCCAGTTTTTAACGTATAGACGCTCTAACATATCTTCGGGAACACCAACGCTCAATGCTTGTTCATATAACAAATCTACAAAGGGCTGCTCGCTCACATCATGACCGAGCAAAATTACAGGAATGTTTGCATGAGCCAAATCCATTGCAGGGTTGTATTTAATCTCTCCTGTAATAAAACACCCCGTGCACCTCTCACCCTCATATCTTGCAATTTGCTCTGTGAGGGAATTTCCGCTGCCTTGACCCCAAATGATGTGGTCAATTTTTTGGTCGACATCTCCAAACACGCAAACATGTTCACCCAAAACATCGTTGCATCTATTTGCCACATCACGAACTGTCTTTATCTTTTCGTCCACCTTACAGATTGCACCATAACCATTTTCGTTAGTAGATCCGCCTAGCTCATCGAGCAGCGATGCAACTTCGAAACCAAGCAACTCTGGCACTCTTTTATATCCAAGCGGATTAAAATCTAGTGTCGTGTGGAAATTCATTAGCGCCACATGTTCACTAGCTGCGCGATAGATTGCAGCACCCATAGATTGAGCTGGAGATATTCCATCTAAAAACTTTTTTGGCACATCGAACAAAAGCGGAGGATGATGTGTGAGCAACAAATTGGCTCCAATTTCTTTTGCGTGCATTATGTTTTTAACTGTTGGGTCTAGCGCCACAAGAATTTTCTTTATTTCTGCGTCTTTGCACCCCACGCTCAAGCCCGTGGAGTCCCACTCACATGCATCTTCTGCAGGAAATATATCGAGCAGTTTTTTCTCTAGATCACCCATTGTCATTGTATATGTCATAAACGCCTCCTAAAAAACTTTGCAATGTTCGCACAGCAAACAAATTAAGCGAGCAATTATCCTAAAACGCTTTGCAATAATCGCGTGGCGCACAAAGCAAGCCGACGACTATCCGCAATGTTTACGCAGCGCATAAAGCAAACAAATAATCGCCCAACAAAAAAGCCACGCGTAAACGTTTCAAATCCAGCAGCATTTTCAAAAATCAATAATCTAAATTCAAATTATCACGCGTCAATTTAGGTCTCAATGACTTATTATGTAAGATAAATCATGAAAGGTAATTTTAACTGAATGTGCCACTAAAATATAAACGTTAATAAAAATTTCAAGCAAGGAGATGTAATGCTCAACTATTTTCCCTCTTACAAAATCACAGCGCGACTGATTTCTTTTTTGCTCCCCCTCGCTATTTTTTTCCTCATTTTTCTAATTACAGGTTATAACATAATGCAATCTGGCATTATTGGTGGTGCGGCATATCTG
>CAVEFW010000042.1:0-2087 GCA_963615035.1 Phocaeicola dorei | reverse complement strand
AGCGAACACGACGCATTCGCCATAAAGGTGTTTATATGCGTTTTAGTGATATTAGTTTTGTCTTTTTTGTCTCTTTGCCCCATGGGCGCAGCAGGACAATATTATTCATATTCAAATTCGTATACCACATACACCCCAGCCCAGGTGGCAGGCGCTTTGTATGAACACGCATACAACGCCATAGCAGTGAGCACTCACTGGTTCTCTGCGCACTCAAACGCGTGGATCCTCGAAAACGTGCCCGGATATTGGGCGATAACCAAGCGTGCTGGCGTGGTGGGCATAACCATTCTGTGTTCGCTTTTGTTGGCGGTGTCGGGCGCGCTCTATCAAAACGTATTCAAAAACCCGATGGCTGGCCCTGGCATGTTGGGCGTGGGAAGCGGCGTGTCTTTGGGCGTTGTGGTGTTGGTGGCGCTCTATAGCAGCACAGCCGTTGCCATGACCGGCACGCGCTATATGCTTTGCTATGGTTTCGGTGCCGCCATCTTGCTCTTCGTCATCGTGGCGGGCAAAAAACTAAGTGGCCCTAGCAAGCCTTTCGATATCATAACCATGTTGTTGGTGGGCAGCGTGTTTTCTCAGTTCTTGGGCTTCATAACCATGTATGTAACACTTGCAGTCATGGATGAATCCGACTATCTCACGTTTTACACAATAAGCCAGATGTTGGTGGTTGATACATCGCCTGTAAGCTGGCTGGCGCTTGGCATCGCGTGTGTGGTGAGCTTTGTGCCAGTAATCATTTTCCGCTATAAGTTCAACGTGCTTTCATTTACAGCCGAAGAGGCGCGTCTTATGGGCATGAATTTCACGTTTATGCGCGGGGTGGCGCTCATGTGTGGCGCAATAATGATCTTGGCGGCACAAATTCACATCGGCATGGTGAGCCTGGTCAGCTTGCTCGTGCCTTTCTTGGCTCGCAGCGTTTTTGGATGCGAATTCAACAAACAGCTCATCGGAAATGTGTGCCTGGCCCCCATCTTGGTGTTGGTGGCGCGTGATGTGTGCGACCTTATTCCGTTTGTGGTAGACGGGCTGTCGATCGGCAGCGTGATGAGCATAATTATGTTGCCTTTGTTTATATGGGTTATGAGCAAAAACATGAGAGGATGGGAATAGGCTATGAAACTCATTGTGCGCGATGCTTTCGTGGGGTTTGACCCAAATGAGCCTGTGCAAAAATATGTAAATTTCAGCGTGTCTTCGGGCGAGGTGTGCTGCGTTTTGGGCCCAAACGGGTGCGGCAAAACCACGCTCGTGAAAACCATCTTAGGCATGTATCCACTCTTGCAAGGCTCCATCACGTTGGATGGATCTGATGTAACCCAGTGGAGTGCAGCGCAAGTGTCTGAACAGATTGCCTATGTGGCGCAAAAAACAAGCCAGCCTTTTCCTTATCAGGTGAAAGACGTGGTCATGATGGGGCGAATTGCCAAAACTAAAAGCTTTAGCGGAAAGCCAAGCCGCCGTGATTTCAACATTGCAGAAAACGCCATGGAAGAGATGGGCATTCGCTATTTGCGAGATCGCCCCTATGTAGATATCTCGGGCGGTGAATTGCAGATGGTCATGTTTGCACGCGCTTTGGCACAAGAGCCAAAGATGCTCATCTTAGACGAACCCACCGCGGCGCTTGACTATGGCAACGCTGTGCGCGTGATTGAAAAGGTGCGCGAGCTTGCCGAGAGTGGATATGCCGTAATCATGATTACCCACAACCCAGATCACGCGTTTATGACAGGCGCCAACGTGGCACTCTTTAAGCGAAACCAAAACATGACGTTCGGCAGCGCATACGATGTGATCACGCGTGAAAACATCCAAGATGCATATGGCATAAACGTGAAGTTGGTGGAATTTACACACGACAACAACGAGGTCATGCGCATGTGTGCTCCCGAATTTCGCGGGAGAGCAAAGAAACAAAAAGCGTGGAATAAAAAAGCGCAAAAATGCGCAGGCAAAGCAATAACGCAAGCGGCGCAGACAAGCCAAAACAAGCAAGAAACAAACAAACCAAGTAAACCAAAAAAAACAAGGAGATCAAATGCTAAGTGAAAAAAAGGCAACTCAGGCACAAAGCG
>CAVEFW010000041.1:0-2201 GCA_963615035.1 Phocaeicola dorei | reverse complement strand
ATATCACATCTTAAAAAACTATCAGCGCGAAAGGTTTTTGGTGTTTTTAGACCCAGAAGCCGACACATCGGATTCAGGCTATAACTTGCAACAAGCGCAAATAGCCATAGGCTCTGGAGGTGTTTGGGGAAAAGGCTTCATGCAAGGCACACAAGCATCTCTCAACTTTTTGCCTGAAGCTCCAACCGACTTCATTTTCTGTGTCTTGGCTGAAGAGTTCGGCTTTGTGGGCGTTTTGTTGCTCTTGGTGCTTTACGCCGCGCTTTTTGGCATCTTGCTTTACATCTCGCGCACATCCACCAATATGTTTGGCATGCTGATTGTTTCATGCATAGCTGGCATGTGGCTTTTCCAGGTGCTAGAAAACATCGGCATGGATTTAGGCATAATGCCCATCACGGGCATTCCTCTGCCTTTTTTGAGTTATGGATCTTCATTTATGTTGGTTAACTTTGTTATGCTAGGATTAGCGGGTTCAGTATGGGCGCACAACGGACTTAAGAGAGGACGTGGTTAATATGGCGAAGAAAAAAATGCCAGTGGATATAGGCGAGCTTTTAAGCGAACTTACAAACTTAGATGGCTCGCGCAACGCAAGCGTGAGCGTGAGCATGTATATAGATGATAGCGCTGCTTCAGATGTCATCGCATACACAAGAAATGCGTTTGCTTCTGCCTCTGCCAATGCAAGGCTGAGCATCGCATATCTAACTAACACAGATTTCATAATCAACGACGAAGACGATTTTGCGGTGATAGTTGCAGGGCGCGATATGCGCGTGGGGCGCCGCGCAGATGAAATTCGCAAGCGCGGCATTCCTGTGATGGTTGTTACAACGGCGCCCAAGATGGTGAAAAAAATTGCCTTGGATTCTGGTTATCCGTTGCCAGACTTAGACGTTGTGGCTGCTGAACACATTGGCTTTCAAGACTCTAAAGTGGCAGAATTTATAGCTGTTTTGCCCAGCTTGGCAGATGACTATGACGAAGGTGCAGATGCGAAAGGGGCGCGGGAAAACGGTGCTGGCGCAGAGGCGAAGGGTGCGCGGAAAACTAGCGGTGGCGCGGATGTAAAGGCGGCGCGGAAAGCCAGCGCTGGCGCAGATGGGTTTGTTGGCGATTTTGATGAAACTGCGAGCGCAGACGAACCTCAAAAAGACGTGCAAATTCAAGTTGCAAGTGATAAAACAACTGGCGCGAAGGCAAAACTTGGCTCTATTGTGGGGCGTGCCACACAGGCAGTAAGCAAGGTGGCGCAAAGTGTGAGCGCATCTTCCACGCAAAACTCAAACCCATATCTTGCAGACGTTGCGCCCAAAGATAACGACACTTGCCCTTTAACAAAAGACTCAAAGTGCATGCTATCAGACAGGATGGGAAAATGGGTGATAGCAACTTGCAAGGAAAAGGGCCTGGCCATGGCCATATCTTTTCCCTTTGTGCGAAAGCCTTTCTCAAATGACATTGTGAATGTAACAGCCGTGCAAAATGCGGGCGTGGGCGTGGTGTTCATCATTCCTGGCGCAGATATGCCTGTCATGACGCTAAACCAATGCAAGATGATTTTGCAAATTGCCGCGGCTTATGGTCAAGACATGACATATGAACGCGCGCGCGAGGTTTTGGTCGTGGTGGCTGGAGGTTTTGCGTGCAGAAGTGCCGCGCGTCAGGTGCTAAGCGTTGTGCCCATAGCTGGATGGGCTGTGAAAGGCACCATCGGATACACCGGCACTTTGGCCATGGGCAGGGCTGCCATCGAATATTTTGAAAATGGTTCTGGCATATCTGGGCTTACGGGCCTGGGCTCAAAGATAAAAGAGTCTTTGCAAAATGTGGTCTATATCGCCCAGGGCAAGCCCGACGAAGATGAGGCCGAACAATCCGCGGCACAAAAGGTGCATGACGCCATAGATTTCACAAAGAAAGCGGCAAGTGGAGTGGCGAACACGGCAGCACCTGTGGCAAAAGCGGCCGCTAAATTTGCGCTTGGGTCTTTTTCTGCGGGCGTGGCTTCCATGGCCACATCTATTCCTAGGAAATAGGGCAAGCGCACTTTTGTGTGCCTTATGTGGTGCGCTTTTGTGTGCTTTGTGCTCACTTTAGAGTGTGATTTTGTGCGCGGCGCGCCTGTTGATTATGTTTGATTGAAAAAATCAGGAAATTACTGAGAGGATTTTCTATATATATGAGCAGTGTATGGA
>CAVEFW010000040.1:0-13847 GCA_963615035.1 Phocaeicola dorei | reverse complement strand
CACCAGGCTCATGCACGCAAAGCGAAAGCAAATTGCGCTCAAAGTGCGACCTGTTATCTTTTGGCTCAGCTATCGAGAATGCGCCGCTTCCTTGCGGTGTGGTTTTTGATGTAGCACTTGACGCAGCTTGTGATGCGGCATTTGCGGCATTTGTCACAGGATTTGTCGCAGTATTTGACGCGGTGTTTAATGCGGTCGCGGTGTTTGTTGCAGAATTTGACGCGTCCGCGGTGTTTGTTGCAGCCGCAACGCCGCCAAAAGTGCCAGACCTAGAAGCATTTCGCGATTGCTGTGAGCGCGCCTGTTGCGTTGGGCGCAAAGATCTAAGAGCATCTAGCGCGGCAGTTTCGCTTGTTTGCGTGGCGCTGGCGATGATTGATGCATATTGACCCGCCAAAACCGATGTTTTTATGGGCGCTAAAATTTGGATAGCCTGAGTGAAAGCAATGCTTCTGCCCTCGGGAGTAGACAGATCGTTTTGTTCAAGTTTGCACTCTATGCCATATTGAATTAACTGCTTTGCTCCAGAAATTATTTTTTGCAACGCTTCAGCGCCGCTTGTTTCTATATATTCCGCTGGGTCTTTTCCATCTGGAAGCATAGCAACTTTCAAACTGATGGGGTTTTTCGACCCCTCTGGGGTGATGCTTGAATCTATGAATTCGAGTGCTCTTTGAGCCGCTCGCTTGCCTGCCGCATCACCGTCGAAGAGATATACAATTTCGTTTTTTGCGTGGCGCGACAAAACGCGAATGTGCTTGTGTGTGAGTGCTGTGCCAAGTGTGGCCACCACGTTGTTCACGCCAGCCGCATGACATGCTATAACATCGGTGTAACCTTCCACCACCACAGCACATCCGCTTGTTGCCATGCCAACTTTAGCAACATCTAGCCCATAGAGCACTTCCGATTTATGAAAAAGCGGAGTTTCTTGGCTATTCAGATATTTAGGCTCGCCACTTCCTATAACACGCCCACCAAAAGCAATCACATCACCCGCGACATCTCGGATGGGAAACATCACTCGATTGAAAAAACGATCATGAATTTTTCCATCGCGGCCCTTAGTGGCAACATTTGCAAGCAACATATCGTCATATTTAAACCCTGCGTTATATAGATGTCGAACAAGTTGTGCATGCCCTGGTGCAAAACCCAACATCCACTTTTTAGGGATTTTTCCGCCCAAATGTCTAGAAGCTAGATATTCGCGCGCACTGGCTGCACCGCTCGCTCTATCACACATCAACTTTGTGTGATAAAACTCACTGGCAGCCTTGCAAATATCTTTCAAGCGTGCGCGTTTGCTTTTGTTGGCGTTTGCTTGCGGCGTGTCTTTGTAAGTTAGTTCTATGTTCGCACGATCTGCCAACATGCGCACAGCCTCGGGAAACGTGATGTTATAAAAGCGAGTCGCAAATTTAAACAGATCGCCGCCCTCGCCACAACCAAAACAATGCCAAAGCTGACGTTGCGCGTCTATGTGAAAGCTGGGTGTTTTTTCATCGTGAAAAGGGCACAAACACTTAGCGTCGCCCCCTTTTTGCTCAACTGGAGTTATCTCGGAGACAAGTTGCACCAAATCTGTGGCGTCGCGCACCTTTTGTATGTCTTCATCTGATATTAAGCTCGGCATTTTGTTTTCTTAGCGGTTGGCAATTTTTCAGTGGTTGTCGATTTTCTTAGCGGTTGTCGATTTTTTCGGGATAGATATCGTGCCAGCTCAAGCGCTTTTCGGCGAACTTTTCCCACTTGGTATTCGCGCGTCCATAGTTGCAATATGGGTCTATGCTTATGCCCCCGCGCGGCAAAAATTTTCCCCAAACTTCAATATAGAGTGGGTTTAAAAGCTTGATTAAATCTTCCATGATTGTGTTTATGCAATCTTCGTGAAATGCGCCATGGTTACGAAAACTGAACAAATATAGCTTCAAGCTCTTGCTTTCCACCATTGCCACATCTGGAATGTAAGATATGTATACGCTGCCGAAATCTGGTTGAGACGTTATTGGGCACACACTAGTAAATTCTGGACAGTTAAACTTCACAAAATATGGGTGGTCTTTGTGCTTATTTTCAAATGTTTCTAACACACTTGGGTCATAGTCTGTTGAGTATTCAGTTTTGTTTCCCAGTTTCGTGAGAGTTGAATTTTCTTGCGTCATCTTTTTCCTTTTAGTTTTTTTACTTGTCAGATTTCAGTTTAACAGCAATTCATTAAATCCATAACATTAAGCTTTTTTGTTTTTTAAGCATCGCGTGTAACTAATGCGCTTGACAAAACAACTGCCCAAACATCAAAAAAAACAAGTTATTCACTTGCATAGTCAAGCGGGTCACGCGCGCCATTAACCGCAAAAGCTGCGCGTCTGTCGCGACACGTGGCACAAACACCACAGGGCACATCTGCCCCCTCATAACAACTCCACGTAAGCTCATAGGGCACGCCCAACTCAAGGCCGCGAGCAATAACGCTTGCTTTGTTCAACCCCACAAAGGGCGCCAACAACTCCAACTCTCCCCCGCTGCCAAGTTTGATGGCTTTAGCCATCGCACTCACGAAATCTTCGGAACAATCTGGATACGCATTTCCCGCAGCATCGTCTGAGTGTGCGCCATACATGAGCACACTTGCGCCGCAAGATTGCGCCATGCTGGCTGCGGCACTCAAAAAAAGACCATTCCTGAAAGGCACATATGTGCTCACAGGTGCGCCATGCGTGTGCTTTAGCTGTTCGCTATATTCAGTGTGCGGAATGTTTTCTGTGCTGGTCGATATCAAACTGGAATTGCAACTTGAAAACACTGGCGTAAGGTCGAGCACACGAAGACGCACGTTATAATGTGCGGCAATTTTTTTTGCACTCTCTACTTCGCGCACATGTGTTTGACCATACACGATAGAAAGTGCTTCCACATTTTCACTCCCGCGCTCATTCACCGCACAAGCCAAAAGCGTTGTGGAATCTGCGCCGCCGCTTAGCAGCACAACACAGCGTTCATTTTCTTTTGAGTTATTCATGTCGGGCACATCTGGCATGTCTGACCCCCTTTTTGTTAGAACACGTTTGATTTATTTAAAACAAGATTGGGTATATTTAAAACGCGTTTGGGTTTATTTAAGTTTATATCAGCTTTATTTGCACTAACTTTATATTTACTTTCAACTATCACTACATTTGCGCTAAACACCACGCGTTGCATCTGGCCAGATTGCTTTATGAAGCTGAATTTGCACACGCGCATATGTAAGACGATTATCTATCATAAATTTCACAATTTCACTAGGTTCTATCTTCCCAAACACAGGGCTAAAAAACACACTAACACGCCCCCATAAATCAAAATCGCTTGCCACTTGTTTTGCGCGTTGCATGTCAGCCACACTGCCCACCACAAACTTCACGGCATCGCATTTTCGCAAAAGCGCATAGTTTGACGCGCACATTTGCGCTTCCTCGCCACTCGACGGCAATTTATAGTCAAGCGTAAAACGAATGCGATCTGATTGTTGCTTAGGCAAAAAGTTTATGAGCGTAAACAATTTTTGCAAGTTTATTGAGCCATTCGACTCTATTTCCACCACCAAATCTTCAGGCAAACTGAACGGCGTGTCGCGAGGGCCTGCCCCATTGACCAACATGCGCAACAGATCGCCTATCATCGGATGAATGAGTGGTTCACCACCCGTGAGCGTTACAGCACGCATGCCAGTTTTTTCCACCCACTGGCAAAGCTGCCACGCATCCAATTTTTCGCATTCGCACTTTTTGTCGCACGCCCAAGCGGTATCGCAATATGAACACGATAAATTGCAACCAACAAAGCGAATGAATGCAGCAGGTCTGCCCGCAAATGGGCCTTCGCCATTTACGCTCACAAATTTTTCTGCCACTGGCATGCAATGAAGCACGTCTTGTCTGTCTATCCTATTTTTGCTCATAAGTCTTAGTTTTTGATGGTTGGTTGATAATTGATTGCTAGTTGCTCGCTGATTGTCGTGTGGTGTATTTGCGCTTGCGGTATTTGCTCACACGCCTGTCGCGTGTGCGCCTTCAACAAAATAAGTTGCGCAATTGTTGGGAGTTTCATATACATCTACACTCGACACAGGCAAACCAGCGCTTGCAATGCCCTGTGCAAAATATTTCGCAAAGTTTTCCGCTGTGGTTCTGAAAGGCACAACAGACAGTGTAAACCCTTCTCGCTCAAGACAAGCAAGTGTGTCTTTTGCAAGAGAGCCCTCTTCTACAACAAATGTATGATCTAGCGCATCTGTTAACTTACGCAGAGCTTGCTTAAAGTCTGCAAAATCTATCACCATGTCTTTGTGCGTGCCATCTTGCGTGAGTGTTTTTGTTTGCAAGTGCGCCACCACGCGCCATCTGTGGCCATGCAAATTTTCGCACTTGCCATGATAGTCTGTAAGAAAATGCGCTGCGTCAAAAGAGCTTTCAGTTTTTAGTTCATACATAATTGCCTTTCTTTTATTGGCCAAGTTTATAGATGGTGTTTAGCTGGGGCGGGCACACTGAACGCGGCGAGCGTGGCGGGCGTAGCAAGTGCGCTGAACGCGGCAGGCGCGTTGAACGCAGCTTGCAAATCTTCTCCAGCTCACACCCTATTGCGCTTGCACACACGTGATAGCCACAACGCCCACAATGTCTGCCACCGAACACCCGCGCGACAAATCGTTCACGGGGCGCGCGATGCCTTGAGTGATGGGCCCAAACGCCTGCGCATTTGCCAAACGTTGCACCAATTTATATCCGATGTTTGCAGCATCCAAGTCTGGAAACACCAAAACATTCGCGCTGCCCGCCACAGTGCTATCTGGCGCCTTCAGTTTGCCAACATCTGGGTCTATCGCCGCATCCAGTTGCAACTCGCCATCTAGTGCTAAATCTGGTGCCATCTTTTGCGCCAATTCCACAGCATGCGCCACTTTGGTTGCGTCTTCGTTTTTCGCACTTCCAAAAGTTGAGTGAGAAAGCATAGCCACACGCGGCGTGGCCTTAATCATGTCTTCAAAACCCCTTGCGGCGTTTAGTGCTATGTTTGCCAAACGTTCAGATGTGGGTTGCACTTCCAAGCCACAATCGGAAAACACAAACGTGCCAGCTTCCCCATATTCACAATTTGGAACGCACATCACGAAATAACTAGACACCATCTTTGCATCTGGTGCAGTTTTTAAGATTTGCAACGCAGGACGCAAAACGTCTGACGTGGAATGACACGCGCCTGCCACCATGCCATCAGCCATGCCAGCTTGCACCATCATTGTGCCAAAGTAAAGTTCATCTTCTATTAGCTCTTCTGCCTGCGCTCGTTCTAGACCTTTGTGTTTGCGAAGCTCAACCAATTTTTCGATGAATTGATCTCGATAAGTTGAAGTTTTTGGGTTTACGAATGAAACGTTTTCCAAATTGGCTGCGTCTTGATCAAAATCATTCACATCCCCTAAAACTATGATGTTAGCTATGCCTAACTTTGATATTTGTTTAGCGGCTGCTATCGTGCGCGCATCGCCACCCTCTGGCAAAACTATCGTTTTTTTGTCTTTTTTCGCACGCGCGATGATTTTGTCTAGAAAATTTGGTTCGTCATTATTCATCTCTTGATTGTTGCTCATTTTCATACTCCTTATCTATATCATATGGGCCTGCATCTGCGGCATCTGTAGCCAACTTATCACATCTTTCATTTTGCGGGTGACCCGCATGACCGCACACCCACGCCCACGTTACATCGTGCGGGCTCGCAGCCAAAATAAGACGCTCCCACAAATCTTTATTTTTGACTGGTTTTTTTTGCGAGTTTCGCCAGTTTTGTTTTTTCCAACCCTCAATCCAATTTTTATTGAAGGCATTTACAACATAGCTTGAATCTGTGTAAAACATCACTTTGCTTGGAAGTTTCAACGCCTCCAGAGCCATAATTGCACCCATCAGCTCCATGCGGTTGTTTGTGGTTAAGCGATAGGCACCCGAAATTTCTTTTTTATGGATTTGACCTGAGGCATCTTTATACAACAAAATGCATCCATATCCTCCAGGCCCTGGGTTGTGTCTGGAAGACCCGTCTGAATAAGCTTCAACTAACTTTTTTTCATCTTTAATCAATCGATTCGCCTAACACTTTAACTCTTACATAAATTTATGTTCAAATTGTTTTTTGACTGGCATGCTGCACGATGCGCAAACAAAACGCATCAACAAAATAAAATGCGCAAATCCCGCCAGCCGCACAGCGCACCAGCAAAATCACACCACGCACCATGCCAACAAAATCGCCCCAAACAAAACGCATCAACAAAATCACAGAAGATTCGCGCAGTAATCTCGCGTTTGCAAAAGCTGTGACTCACCGGGAAACAAATGCGAATAAACTGCCATGAAATAATTGTCTGTCATGCTTGCGATGTAATCCACCACAATCAAGTTGGGCTCTGTGCTTAGATATTGCGAGGCTGTCATGGTGTTGCTGCCATCGCACAACCATTTCACATGGTGTTGAAATATCGGTGAGTTTTCAACACCTTCTTGCAAATCGTCTAGCAGGCGCTCATACATGTTTGCAAACATATCTTCCACAGCATTGCTTTTGTCTAGGCGTGCTCCCTCAAGGTTATAGATAAATTCATAGTTTTGCGCTTTGGCGAGCTTTAAGTCTGAAAAAACTTCCTTACTCATGGCGATTTTTTCTTGTCTGTAACTATTATTTATTATGTCGGTTGTTAAGTTGTGAATGATCTGCGCATTCGTTTGGCCAATCACGCTTGATTCAAACATATCTAAATTATCAATCACGCCCAAAGCCAAAGCATCTGCTCTGTCTTTGCCCACATATGCCACCATGTCTGCCACACGCACAACACATCCCTCCAGGGTGCTCGGGCGCAAATGGTCGATGTTTTGCTCGTCTGTGCTGCACTTTTCAACAACGTCGTATAGTTCATCGAAAGTTTCCATGCAACCGCGCTCAAGCGTTTGAGTTGCAAACTCACCATTGTGGCAAAGCACTCCATCGAGCACTTGCAAGCTGATGTTTCGCCTGAAAAGATGGTCTAACACCCGCACCGAATGCACATTGTGGTTGAAATATTTAACGTTGCCCGCGCGTTGTGTGTGGTGTTGATACATCTTCGATAAAAAACGCTCTCCAGCATGCCCAAAGGGCGTGTGCCCTATGTCGTGACCTAAGGCTATCGCTTCAATCAAGTTGGTGTTTAGACCAAGGGCGGCACCTATAGTTTGTGCCACGCGAGAAACCAGTTGCACGTGAAGCCCGCGATGAGAAATGTCGTCGTTTTCAGTGAAACTAAACACCTGTGTTTTGTTGGCATATCTGTTATATGCTGGAATGTTCAATATCTTTTCAATATCGCGCACAAACGCTGGTCGCACAATGCTAGATCTATCGTGTGGATTGTTTTCACGGCGCGTAACATTTTCATCCAAAAACGCATGTGGGTTTTTCCAGCCGCTGGCGCGGTCTTTTTGCATCTGCGCTTCAATATCTTCATCAAGGCAAAGATAGGCAGCATTAGTTGTATGCGCCATATTGACCCTCGTCGGGATTTACTTGATCGTGCACGAGCTCAAAGGTGTCGCGTGCAATCATATATTCTTCATCTGTGGGGATGACATATATCTTCACGCTTGATTTATCGCTAGAAATTTCGCGCTCACCACTGCCAGTAGAATTGCGCTCGATATCTAAAATTATGCCCAAAGGTTGCATGCCTGCAAATATCATGCGGCGCGTAAGCGGGCTGTTTTCCCCTATTCCCGCCGTTAAGATGATGGCATCAACGCCACCCATAATCATCACATATTGACCGATATATTTTTTCACGCTGTAAGCAAACATATCTAGCGCCAAACGCGCGCGCTCATTTCCCGATTGAGCTGCCTGTTGCACGTTTCGCATGTCATTTGACACACCTGATATCCCCAAAAGACCGCTCTTTTTGTTCAACATATCATTCACAGCTTCAGCACTCATGCCTTCGTTGCCCATGAGATATGTAACCACAGCAGGGTCGATGTTTCCGCTGCGTGTGCCCATCATAAGCCCGTCTAGTGGAGTAAGACCCATGGAAGTGTCCACCGCGATGCCGTGGTCCACCGCCGTGATGCTGCACCCGTTTCCCAGATGACATGTGATGATTTTCAAATCTTCTATCGGCTCTTCCATGAATGTGGCAGCCCGGTGAGCCACATATCTATGACTTGTGCCATGTGCTCCATATTTTCTAATGGCGTGTTTTTCATAGAATTCATAGGGAATTGCATACATATATGCTGTTGGGTGAAGCTGCGCGTAAAAGGCGGTGTCAAACACGGCCACCATGGGAGTGTTTGGCATGTTTTCT
The DNA here is from genome assembly GCA_963615035.1 of Phocaeicola dorei. Taxonomy (GTDB): domain Bacteria; phylum Actinomycetota; class Coriobacteriia; order Coriobacteriales; family Eggerthellaceae; genus CAVEFW01. Next base: position 5,467 of record CAVEFW010000040.1, on the reverse strand, counting down.
TCACATGCATAGATGCCATTTAGTGCTGCTTTGTTGTGTAAAGGGGCCAACTCTGCAAGCTCGTCTATTTTTTCTATAACATCGGGCGTGATGATGACAGAATGGCTAAAATATTTGCCGCCTTGCACCACTCTGTGCCCCACCGCGCGAATTTCTTCAAGCGAAGAAATTGCAGCATCTTCGTCGTTTATCAAAACATCTAACACTTCGGCAATTGCGTGATTGTGATCAGGCATATAAATCTCGCGCGTCTTTTTTTCTTTTGTGCCGAAGATATGCACAGACTTTTCATCGCCTATGCGCTCGCAAAGCCCAGCTGCCATCACATGGTGTGTTTCAACGTTTATCAGTTTATATTTCAGCGAAGAAGACCCCGCGTTAACAACCAATACGTTCACTCAATTAACCTCCTGTAAAAATGTATAACGCATATTTTATTAAAGGTTAAAGGGTGTGTGCAAGACCAATCGGCAAGCGGGTAAATATCCACAATTTATCTTTTAGATTTTTTTTGGGGGGCGCGTGAGTGAGCGATCTGCGTGCGCTGGGTGTTCTGGCTTTAAGATAGCGTTGTGTCGACCTCTTCATCGCTAGCACTTGGCTCAAGCTCTCCCATCAACACATCCACTTTTTGCTGAGCCTCATTTAAGCGCACTTTCAGCGTGCGAACAAGCGCCACGCCGCGTTCATATTTTTGCAAGCTTTCTTCAAGTTCTAGGGTGTTGCTATCAAGCTCTTTTACTATAGCGTCAAGCTCGCTCATAGCTTGGCGAAACGTAAGGCTCTCGGTCTCACATGAGCGATCATCACTTTCGCACACCTTGCCAGCATTGCCCCTCAAAGCATTTTCGCCCTTACAATCAGACTTGCAATCAGACTTGCAATCAGCCGAACCTTCCCCATTTAAGCCAACATCCTTTTTTGTTTCATTTTCACTCATTTTTATCTCCTAGCTATCCTTGTTATCTAGTGCAAAATATCTAACGTTTTTAACATTTGTTACCTGTGCGTCTAACTCAGCGTTTTCAAGGGTGATGTTTATGTTGTCGCCCTCACATACGCGCGTTGCATCTTTTAGCACACCCCCGCCTGAGTCTCGCACGATGCTATATCCGCGCGAAAGCGTGGCCAGTGGAGAGAGAGCATTTAGCGCTGATGTGCTGGAAGAAAAAAGCGATTCTGCATCGCGAGTTGCGTGCGACAAAAGCGTTGCCATCTTTTGTTCAAGCAGTTGCAAATTTTGCGTTTGTCTATCTATAGTTTTTGGAAGCGAATAAGACAACTTTTGAGAAAGTTGTCTTAGTGCGAGTTCTCGCTTTGGCAAAAACTCGCTAAACGTTTCTGTGAGCGCGCGATAGGCATCATCTATCTCTAGGCTCCAGTTTGACAGAAGAACATTCGGGTCGCGCAAAACAGAAGATGTGGCATATCCATTCAACAAAAACCTGGATTGTTGCAATCTGGTGTTAAATTGGTTGTGCATGCGCCTTGCCTGCGCGTTCACGTTTTGTTTTAGAACTTGGATGTCGGGGCTTACAGCCTCTGCCGCTGCCGTTGGTGTGGAAGCGCGAAAATCTGCCACCATATCGGCAATAGAATTGTCGGTTTCATGGCCTATGCCTGTAACAACTGGCACGGGGCATGTGCTGATCGTGCGTGCAAGGCATTCCTCGTTGAAAGGCATCAAATCTTCAAACGACCCCCCACCGCGCACAAGCAATATCACCTGTGATCCCTCGCGTGCCACCTCTAAAATAGCGTCTGACATGCCACTTGCAGCACCACTGCCTTCCACTGGCACCCCAGCCAACAACACGTGTGCAAGCGGATATCGCCTGCGAAGTGTTCGCAAAACATCATGCACAGCCGCCCCTCTAGGGCTTGTGACAACTCCTATCATTTCGGGATATGGCGGCAACTCTCGCTTTTTTTCGGCGTCCATCAATCCTTGCGACTCGAGTTTTTTTGCAAGCTGGGCCACGCGCATGCGCAACTCTCCTTCGCCTGCATATTTAATGTTGAAAGCGTCAAACGACATGCGCCCTTTTTTCGCATAGAGAGAAAAGCGACCAGTAACGCTAACAAGCGCGCCCACTTTCAAATTTATGCCGAGCTTTGAATACCTTGAAACCCAGATCATGCAAGGCAAACTGGAATTGTCGTCTTTTATGGTGAAATAGACCGCCTTATATCCAACCTTTTGGTTGACTTCAGACACTTCGCCCAAGATAGTGATGTTGATTGATTCGAGCGCGTCTTTTGCGAGGCTAAGCGCAGAGCTGACGCTAAAAGATTGAATGTTGCTGTTGTTATTTTGTTCCATGTTTTTAACTTTTTTGCTTGTGTGATTGCGCGGTGGTGTGCGTGAATGTGCATGATTGTTTGCGCGGCGGTGTGCTAAAAAACACAACATGCACCAGCAACTTATTGTCTTTCTTGCACGCCGATAAGATAGATAAGTTGCAACAAAGAAGACAACATGGCGGCCACATATGTGAAGGCACAAGCACGCAAAACGCTTTTAGACCCGCGGATTTCTTCGTTGTTTAGCCCTATGGTTTGCATATAAGCTATGGCTCTGTTTGAAGCGTTGAATTCCACTGGCAAAGTTACGAGCGCAAACACCACGCTCATAGCGTAAAGACCGATGGCAGCCCAGGTGAGACCTGCCATGTTTAGAGCAATGCCCACAAACAAAATGACGACCCAGATATTTGAGCACAAATTCACCACAGGAACCAAAGCCGAGCGAAAAGTCATCGGAGCATATTTTTGTGCATATTGACAGGCGTGCCCGCATTCATGACATGCGGTGGCCAAGGCAGTGATGCTGGATTCACTGAAAGATGAAGGCGATAGCGTTATCGAATTGGAACGCGGGTCAAAAAAATCTTGACCTTCGCCACCCATGTTTACAGGAATGTTTATGCCGTAAAAATTCAGCATCTCGCGTGCTGCTTGAGCACCTGTTTTGTTGCTCTGAATTCCACGACGCGAATATTTTTTCAGCGCGTGGTTAACCCAAGCTTGCGCACCTACGCCAATGATCAGCGTTAAAACTATAAGCATCAAATAACTAAATGACATTTCATCTCCTTTTTCTTTGTCTTTGGCGGCAACGTTTTATTTTTGCGCAGACACTGCCTTTGGCGGCAACGTTGAGGCAACACTATATTTCCGCACACGCGTTGCCTTTATTTAACAACGTTGCCTTTATTCAACGTGCTCAATTTCAATATCACAATCTATCACGCGCAACTTAATGTTTCCTGCAACAAGTGCTAAAAGCTCTTTTCCAACCACATCTGCACGCCATCCGCGCAAAACGTTTGAATCTTGAGTATATCCGCGCGCAAGTGCCACCAAATCGGCATGGCTTGCCAAAGTGTTCATGGCAATGTCATTTTCACGTGCACGTTTGCGCACTAAGGCACTCATCACATCGATAACTACATCCACGTTCTGTTCATTTTTGTTTGGCACACTAAGCGTTGGCCACTCGCGTTTTGGCTTTTCAAAGCCGTCTTTCATCATCGAAGCCACCATGCGTGCGTCGCGTATGCCAAGCCTCTCACGCATTCCGCGAACCATATAAAGATCGTTCACGCTTTTCGCACCACGCTTGCAAGCTTCCACAATCTGTTCATCTGAGAGCACCCATTTGCGCGGAATGTCGCGAGCTATTGCACGCGTTTCACGCCACGCGGCAATCTCACGCGCGGCGGAAAGTTGCCTTGGCGTGAGCGTGGATGCACGCTTTAGTTTTTTGTAACGCTCGCGCGGGTTTTGTCTATATTTATCAGGGCTCACAAGATCGCGAAAATCTTCATCTAACCAAGAAAGTCTGCCGCGCACTTCCAGTTGCTCTTTCATCTTTTGATAGGCAAGTGGCAAATAGATTACATCTTCAGCGGCATATCGCAGCTGCGAGTCTTTTAAGGGGCGAGCTGACCAATCGGTGAAAGAGTCAGTTTTTTTCAGGCGAGTTCCGCACACAACAGAAATTAAGTTTGCATATCCAATTTGTTGCATTTGCCCCATGAGCGTGGCGGCAATTTGTGTGTCAAACACAGGCCAAGGCAATTGTTTCACTTCGCGATAGATGATCTCCAAATCCTGTTTTGCAGCGTGGAAAATTTTCACGATGTTTTCGTTTCTCATCAAGGGAGCAAGCACACACAAATTGTGCACCTTGAACGGATCAACTATAACCACTTCGTCATCTGTTGCCATTTGCAAAAGACAAAGCATGGGAAAATATGTTTTTTCACGAAGAAACTCTGTGTCTATCGCCAAAACACTAGATTTTTGCGCACGCGCAATAAATTTATCGAGCTCTTCAGCGTCTGTTATGTATAAATATTTCATGGCGCACATAATAACATGACATTTGCGCTTATGGGCATGTGGTTGCGCCTAACAATCATAATTTAGAAAAACAAATAAAATGCGTGATAAACTAACAATATGAACACTCTTATTGTAAATAATTTAGCGTCTGGTGCAGGTGCTGGAGCGATATATGATCTTGTGCGAGTTTTGGCAAGCGATGGCAGCAGCACAACTCTCAGGTCTACAGATGGCACCACCGATTTGCGCACTCTTACACATGATGCGTTTGATTTCGATGTGGTTGTGGCAAGCGGAGGCGATGGCACAATATCATCTGTCGCATATCAGCTTGCATATACAGACATCCCGCTTTTGCCTTTTCCTGCTGGCACATCTAATTTGTTGGCTCAAAACACATGGCTTCCAAACGAAGTTTATGCTCTGGCAAAACTTGCGCACTCAGGAAAAAACATGCATTTTGACATGGGGGAAGTTTGTTTGGATAGCGGCACATATGGGTTTTGCATCATGGCTGGTTGCGGATATGACGCTCTCATAATGAGAGATGCAAGACGCGTAAAAAAGCTGTTTGGCCCTGCCGCATATTTTGGCGCGGCCTTAACAAACATAGCCCCCACACACGCTAAAATAACTCTTGATATTGATGGAGTGAAACATGAAAGCAGCGGTGTTGGTGTGTTGGTGGTGAATTTCAGCAAAATTCCTTTCGATCTAAGCGTTACACATGAAAACGCCCCGCGCGATGGTCTTTTAGATGTGGTGGTGCTAAAAGCCAACAACGCTTTGGAGCTTTTGCCAGTCTTGGGCGCAGCACTGCTAGACAAAGGCGGCAAAAACCCCGATCGCGCTAATTTGGAAATTTTTCGCGGAAAACACATCTGCATCGATGCTGACCCACCGCTGCCAATACAGTTTGACGGTGAACCAACACTTCAAAAAACTCCTTTTGAGGTGAATGTGATGCCTGGTGCTCTGAATATGCTGATAAGCGATGCGGGCTATGAAATTTTTGAGTGAAGCGCGTCGAGAATGCGCGCTAAAAAGGCATGCTAAAAGACACGCCGAAAATGCGCACTAAGAAGATGCACCAAAAAACGCACCAAAAAAGGCACGC